>JAOAUI010000375.1 GCA_030157685.1 Ferruginibacter sp.
AATAAAGAAGTATCCCTGGCCGGATGGGTACAAACCGTTCGTAAATTCGGCAGCATCACTTTTGTTGATCTGCGTGACCGCTATGGCATTACCCAGTTATTATTTTCAGAAGCGCTGAATGCTGACCTGGATGCCAATCCGCTGGGCCGTGAATTTGTGTTGCAGGTTACCGGTAAAGTAAACGAACGCAGCAGCAAAAATGCCAACATCCCAACCGGTGAAGTGGAAATTACAGTTAGTGAATTTAAAATTCTGAATAAATCAGCCGTACCACCTTTTACTATCGAAGATAAAACCGATGGCGGTGATGATATACGAATGAAATACCGTTTCCTCGATCTGAGAAGAAATGCGGTAAAGAAAAATTTAGAACTGCGTTACCAGGTAAACCGTTCTGCCAGAAATTACCTGCATGAAAATAATTTCATGGATATTGAAACACCTTTCTTAATTAAAAGCACACCGGAAGGCGCCAGGGATTTTGTGGTGCCATCCAGAATGAATCCCGGACAGTTTTATGCATTGCCACAAAGTCCGCAAACATTTAAGCAGTTGCTGATGGTGAGTGGTTACGATCGTTACTACCAGATTGTAAAATGTTTTAGAGATGAAGATCTGCGTGCCGATCGCCAGCCAGAGTTTACTCAAATTGACTGCGAAATGTGCTTTGTAGAACAGGAAGATATTCTGAACATGTTTGAAGGTTTGATAAAACGCATTTTTAAAGATGTAAAGGGTATTGAATATACCGATTCTGTTGAGCGAATGACCTGGGAAGATGCCATGTGGCGTTACGGAAACGATAAACCCGATATTCGTTTTGATATCAGCATACTTAATTTAAAAAAGCCTGCGAGTGTTTTTGTTGGAAAGCAGGATAGAGCAGATCTAATAAACGGTGCCGACTTTAAAGTTTTTGATGAAGCTGAAACTGTTGTTGCTATTGCCATACCGGGATGTGCTGAATACACCCGCAAGCAAACAGACGAATTAACTGAATGGGTAAAGCGTCCACAGATTGGTATGAAGGGTTTGGTTTTTATTAAAGTAAATGCCGATGGCACCTACAAAAGCAGTGTAGATAAATTTTATAGCGAAGAAAAACTAAAAGCCATTGGCGAAGCTGCCGGTGCAAAAGCCGGCGACCTTATTTTAATACTGGCCGGTTCAGAAGAACGCACCCGTAAAGCCATCAGTGATTTGCGTATGTATATGGCAACCCAGTTAGGTTTACGTAAGGCCGATGAATTTAAATTATTATGGGTGCTGGATTTTCCGCTGTTTGAATTTGCCCTGGAAGACCAGGATGGTGGTGGTGCAGGCCGTTGGGTAGCAAGGCACCATCCGTTTACAAGCCCTAAACCCAGTGATATTGATATGATGATCAATAATTCGCCAAAGGTTGAAAACTTAGAAAAATACCTGGAACATCCTTATGCCAACATTAAAGCCAATGCTTATGATATGATCCTGAATGGCAATGAACTTGGTGGCGGCAGTATCCGTATCTATCAAAGAGAATTACAGGAAAAAATGTTTGCCGCTTTGGGTATGGATGCTGAAGAGCAGCAGCACAAATTCGGTTTCTTACTCGGCGCTTTTGAATATGGTGCACCGCCACATGGTGGCCTTGCCTTTGGGTTCGACAGGCTTTGTGCCATCTTAGGCGGCAGCGAAAGCATCCGTGATTTTATTGCATTCCCTAAAAATAACAGCGGCAGAGATGTGATGCTGGATGCACCATCAACCATTGATGCCAAACAGTTTGAAGAGTTGCAGATAAAACTGGATTTGAAAGGATAGAAACACGGATGACACTGATTAGAAGGATTAACACAGATATCGAAGTTTACAAATTTTGACTTTTTAATTTTTAATTTTGACTTCTCTCCCTCCACTCGCCGAACGCCTTCGCCCCACCACGCTTGATGAGCTTGTAGGCCAGCAGCATCTTACCGGCAAGGGAAGCATTCTTCGCACAGCGATAGAGCATGGCAAAATACCCAGCATGATCTTATGGGGGCCGCCAGGTGTGGGTAAAACCACCATCGCCAATATCATTGCACAAACATTACAGGTTCCGTTTTATACGCTCAGTGCCATTTCATCTGGTGTAAAAGAAGTAAGGGAAGTAATTGAGCTGGCCAAAAAGCAAAGCAGTGTTATTTTATTCATTGACGAGATACACCGCTTTAATAAAGGCCAGCAGGATGCTTTGCTGGGTGCAGTAGAAAAAGGCATCATCACTTTAATTGGTGCCACAACAGAAAATCCATCTTTTGAAGTCAACAGCGCCTTGCTCAGCAGAACTCAGGTGTACATTTTAAAAGCACTGGATGAAAAAGACCTGGTTGCCTTATTGCAACATGCCATAAAAAATGATGAAGTCTTAAAAACAAAAAAGATAGAGCTTAAAGAAACGGAAGCAATGATCAATATTTCCGGTGGAGATGCTAGAAAGCTTTTAAATCTTTTAGAACTTGTTACTGATGCGTTGGGCAGTAAAGCTGTAATAACCGATGAAGCCGTGATGGAAATTGCCCAGCAACGCATAGCACTCTACGATAAAAAAGGCGAGCAACATTACGATATCATTTCGGCCTTTATAAAATCCATTCGTGGCAGCGATCCCAATGCGGCGGTATATTACCTGGCAAGAATGATTGAAGGTGGTGAAGATATAAAATTCATCGCACGCCGGATGTTGATACTGGCCAGTGAAGATATCGGCAATGCAAATCCAAACGCCCTACTGCTTGCCAATGCAACATTTGATGCGGTAAATAAAATTGGTTATCCCGAATCTCAACTGATACTTTCGCAATGCGCTATTTACTTAGCCAGCAGTGCCAAAAGCAATGCAGCTACCGTTGCCATTGGTGCAGCCATGAGTGCGGTGAAAACTCATGGCGACCTACCCGTGCCCTTACACATACGCAACGCACCCACTAAACTCATGAAGAACGAAGGATATGGAAAAGGTTACGAATATTCCCATAACTACGAAAACAATTTTTCGCCGCAGGAATATTTACCTGATGCCATCAGCGGTACTACATTTTTTGAGCCTGGTAAAAATTTACGGGAAGAAGAATTACGCAAATTTTTAAAACTATTGTGGAAGGATAAATACAAGTATTAAAATGATGTACCGGATTTCCATATTTACCAATGCTGCCCTGGGCCTGTTGTTTATATTTCTTGGCTTTGTTGGTGTATTAAACAGCAAGTCTGCAGATTCAGCTTCCCTTTTTGTACTGCTGATCATACTTTTCGGGTTTGGCATTTTCCTGCTTTTCGATCTTGTTTGCTACCGTATTCTCAAATTGAATAAAGAAAAATTACCGTTGACAGGCTGGATAGAGAACTATCGTAAAATTATTTTTGTCTTCAGTATATTGGCCTTGCTGTGTGTTCTTTTTATAACCATTGCTGCAGCCTATGCTTTTTTGGAAGATATCAGTTCATTTCCGGAAAGGCAAAGGCCGTTTTATATTTTATTTCTTCTGTTGCTTTTGGTTTCGGCCGTTACCTATGTATTGAACACTGTTGGCTATTTTAAATCAGTAAAAGAGAATAAAAATATAATGAGTGAGTATATTAATGAAATTGGCTCTTCATAATAATTTCTTTTGAATAATGAGCCCTATTGAAGTAACAACATATTTATCTGCCTGTAAGTATATAGAATACAAATTTGGAATTAATCTAAAAATAGTTTTTAGGTTTTATTCCAATAGGTAATAATCTGCTACAACAGGTTTCTTCCTAAATAAATCACCTAACTTAAAATGATTACGGTTATAGTTTTTTTTTGGAAACAGTAATACATAACCTTCATCAAGAAAAGATTTGAAAATATAATGTGTTGATTCAAAATACTGATAAACAAAATCAATACTTCTTTCTCCACCAGGCATTGCGTCTGGCGGTACAAGGCCGTTCTGAAATGGGCCATCTTCATATACTCTCAAATCATCAAGTATTAAAACATCCTGAAAACATTTCCGGTATTTATTGATTAGCTCAAGTTCTTTATTCAACGGAAGCCGAAACTGCCCGTCTTCGCCCGAAGCATAGTCTGCAAGCTTTGCATCGGCTCCAGGAAAATGTGCATCAAGCCAGAAAACAGTATTTCCCTTTAATAATGGTAATTGTTTTCCCAATGCCGATACGCTGTCAGCTTCAACAATATCAACTATCGCAACTTCTGCAAAACGTGCTTTTGCTTTTCTTGCTATTTCAGGAATGATCTCTACAGAAATAATTTTATTGAATTGAAATTGTGAAGCATAAGCTACACCATCTCCCCAAAAAGTACCTGTTTCAAATAAATTTGTGGTTTTATACTCTTTAATTATCCTTTTTAAATCAAACCTGCTTAGTCTGCCCATAATCTTCTCTTATATTTTCAATTTTTATATCTGCTGATTTTATGTTCTATCACCTGCTGAAATTTAGCAATTATACTTTCGCAGGTGTAGTTTTTATCAACATAGGCTTTACCTGATTTTCCCATGGCGGCATTCAAAGAAGTGTTATCTGCCAGTTGGTTTATGGCATCTTTGAAGACAGCATAATCTTTGTAGTAAAAACCACCTTCACTCATGTCAACATGATCCTTCATAACTTCGCAATCCTGATGTACCAACACTGGTTTTTCCATGGCAAATGCTTCCAATACTACAATAGAAAGGCTTTCAAACCGGGAAGGTTGAAATAAAAACAGAGATTGCTTAATTAAATTAAACTTGATATGCTCATCAACAAAACCCAGGTACATAATATGCTCGCTAACCGGTAATTCCCTGTACAAATTACCTATTAAAATCATTTTTATTTTCCTTTTGCTTTCTTCTACATATTTTAAAAACCAATCAAAATCCTGATTGGTGATCTTAAAATCATCAATTCTGCCTATGTACAAAATATAATCTGAATAAATTTTCAATTCTGTTTTAATATCAATACCCGGTAATTCAGCAGGAATATTAACCCATGTTCCGGCAATTTCAGAATAAACAGATTCATTTTTAAATATCCTGTTTACAAGCGCTTTTTCAGCCATTGTATTGTACATAATGCAAGCCGGAATCCTGAACATGGGTTCAAAAACGGGCATGTAAAGAGCCCATTCATCATGAGCAAGCGGAATAAATATTGTTTTTCGGGAATTAGTATGAATGCCAAAAACAGTGGGGTAATAGAGGTAAGAGAAAAAGATAAGGCAGTCGTAGTCTTTTTCATTCGCTTTTATATAGTTAATTAAATCCGGCGTTGTTGGCCCCTGGGCAATCACCCAGTTTATATAATCTTCTTTAGTTGCTCTTTTTTTTATCTGTGCTAATATTTTTTTGAAGATTAATTTAAACCCCTTTTTTTTAGCAGGCACATCTCTTTCGGATTTTACTTTTTTTTCCAGTAAACTCATTTTTCCCCAATCCCTTAATTGCGAAACCTTAAATCTTTTAACTGTTACCTGGTTAATTTCAGTTTCCCCTTCCGGATAATGATTTGCCCAGGTTAAAAAGTCAAGCGAGCATGTTGTTAAAACTTCTACATGATAGAAAGAAGCCATCTTTTCTGCCAATCGCATACAATGTAATTCAGCGCCACCGTACATCTCCAACCCATACTGCTGAACAATAAATGCTATTTTTTTCATTGCATTATTAAATTTTAACCCTTGATTTCCTGTTTACACAACTTATAATTTCTCATACAATTTAATATACTCCAGTACATTTTTATCCCAATTAAAAAAATCATACCTATCTCTTAATTTTTGTACAGGTTTAAACGTTTCATAATGGTGCATGCCCTCATTAAATGTCTTTATCATTTCTGATGGTTCAAAGTTTTTAAAATAATAAGCGGCATCTCCGCAAACTTCCGGCACAGATGTATGTGTAGAAGCAAATACAGGTTTACCGAAATACATAGCCTCTAAAGGAGGGGCTCCAAAGCCTTCAGCAATTGAAGGAAACATAAATGCCATACAATTTTTTAAATACCATTGTCTTTCTTCATTCGATACCGGCCCTGTAATGATAACACGGTCCTGTACACCATGCAATCGTGCATTTTCCATGATTACCTTTATATATTCTCTTTGCGGCGCATGCTCGGTAATGCCGGAGATAATCAATTCATAATTATTTCCCTTTAACAAACAGGGAAGTACATGAAAATTTTTCTTTGGCAATACATTGCTCATTGCAAAAAGGAATGGAACTTTTGGCAAATAACGTGGTTCATCAACAGTATTAAATTCTGCCAACTCAATTCCCTGGTAAATTACATCAATAGGTTTCCCTTTTGTATCCAGGTTCTCCATTACAGATTTTTTTGAAAAGTTTGATACACATACAATATGATCAGCTATATCAATGATCCGTTGATGCTTTGCCCTTTCTTCATCTCTTTCTTTTATATCTGAAGTTTCAACCAAATAATTAAGATCGTGTACGGTAAGGATGATTTTAGAATTTTGATGTACTGGTTTAATGCGTGAATGTTGATCGGAAATATGAATTATATCGTACTCATTTGGTTTATTATTTTTGAAAAAATTTAAAAAACTGTTTTTTGGTTTAGCATAAGATTTTCTGCTTTCATATTGTACATCATTACCAAACATTCCAAATTGGGATTGAACAAGGTAAAAACTGAAATCCATGTAATCAGGCGCAAGCCTTAAAACTGATTTGCCAAAATGCAGATTAAAATAATAAAACCCGGTAAACAGGCCTTCCATTCTTTCGAAATCCAATAAAATTCTTTTTGTTATTTTTCCATCATTCATATTTGATAATTCTTTTTTACAAAATAAATTTAATTGCCCGATTATATTGCAGGTTAAAGAATATTAGCATTTCATTTTAGGTATAAATAGTAAATTCTGCCTGTTCACTAAAATAAAAGCTATCAAAAATCATATTGCAAACTGATCTTGCATAGTTTTTGCTGTAATGAGGCAGCCTATTTTAGTAAATTGTGGTCTTTTACAATAAACATTTACAATTTGATATTACAGGAAATTAACCCCTTCAACACATGATGAACCGGATAATATTTGATTGTGAACGGATGAAGTATGAAAATACAGGTTTATACCATTACTGTCTGAACCTGGGTAATCATATTGCCAAATTTATCCGGCCCCAAACGGAAGAACTTAGTTTTTACAGTCCTTATAGAGTTGAATATTTGTTTGATAAAGAAATAAGCCACCTTACTCAAACTGAGTTGCACAAATTCAGGATGCCTTCGCTAAACAGTTTTTCGGTATGGCATGCCACTTACCAGGACAGCTACTATCTCCCCTTCAGAAATAAAAAAATTAAAGTGGTGCTATCTGTACATGATCTCAATTTTATGTACGACCCTTCAAAATCTGAATTTAAAAAGCAAAGAAACCTCAGGCGTTTGCAAATGCTTATTAACCGGGCCGATGTGATCATCTGCATCAGTGAATATGCCCGCAATGACCTGTATTTTTATTGTGATGTACAAAACAAACCAATCCATGTTATTCACAATGGTACCAATACGCTTACCGAACCAGAACTGCTGAAACGATCTTATAAACCACGCAGGCCGTTCATATTTACGCTGGGTACTGTTATGCCCAAAAAGAATTTTCACAGTTTATTACCACTGGTTCAGGACCAGGAGCAACTGGAACTGGTGATTGCCGGACGTATTGATGATGTAGGCTACTATCAATCTATACTGGATGCGGCAGAAAAAATGGGCATCTCCAAAAAAGTAAAACTGGTAGGCCCTGTTTCAGAAAATGAAAAATCCTGGTATTTCAACAATTGCTATGCTTTTGCCCTGCCATCAACAGCCGAAGGTTTTGGCCTGCCGGTTACCGAAGCCATGTCTGTTGGTAAACCATTATTTTTATCTGACAGAACTGCATTGCCCGAGATTGGTGGTGATGTAGCTTTTTATTTTGAGAATTTTTCGGCTGCCCACATGAAAGAAACTTTTGTAACAGGCATGAAGCAATACAAACTTTTTAACATGCAAGATGAGATCATCAACAAGGGAAAAGCATATTGCTGGGATATTGCAGCACAGGAATACTGGAAAGTTTACCGTTCATTATTTTAATTATTAAACAAGCAGATGAAGACATACCGCAGGTTATTAAAGTTTGCAAAGCCTTACGGAAAATTTGTAGTGCCGTTCTTTGGATTTACACTGATCGCTGTATTCTTCAGCATTTTTCAGTTTGCATTAATTATCCCTTTATTAAATTTTTTATTTGATAACCAGACAGCCGAAAGCCTGCAGCGTTATGCAACTGCTCCGGATTTTTCTTTTTCGGCCACTTATTTTAAAGACCTGTTTTACTACCAGGTATACCATTTAAAAACGCTGAACCCTGTATATGCTTTATATTTTATTGCTGCGCTGATCGTTTTATCGGTAGTGCTTACCAATGTGTTCAGGTACTTTGCACAGCGCAGCATGGTTAGTGCCAGAACCCTGCTGGTAAAAAGAATTCGGGAAGCTATTTTTGAAAAAATAAATTACCTGCACATGGGGTATTTTACAAAAGAAAAAAAAGGCGACCTGCTTTCACGCATGAATTCAGATGTTTTTGAAATTGAAGCAGTTGCTGCCAACTCACTGGAAGTATTGTTTAAAGAGCCCTACATCATGATTGGCTATTTTATTGCGCTCTTTGCCATTTCGGTAAAGCTTACTTTATTTACGCTGGTCATCATACCCATTTCTGCCATTGGCATTGCAACGGTTACCAAAAGATTACGCAAAGAAGCAACAGACATGCAATCATCCATCGGCCGCTTACTCACCATTATTGATGAAACTTTGATGGGCATGCGTATCATCCGTTCTTTTAATGCCACCGATTTTATTGTAAAAAGATTCAGCCGCGAAAATGATTTTTACCGCAAAGCCAGTTTGCAGGGTTTTAAGCGAAGGGAACTGGCTCCCATTTTTTCCGAAGTATCGGGCGTAATTGTAGTAGCCTGCATTTTAATTTATGGTGGCAGCATGATCTTACAAAACAAAGCTGGCAACCCTTCCGGTTTACAGGCCAGCGAATTTATTGCCTTTATTGCCATTTTTTCGCAGGTGATAAGGCCAGCCAAAGCCATGGTGGTAGCACTGGCCAATATCCAGCGTGGCGAAGCATCCGGACAAAGGATCATGGAAATATTGGATACAAAGATTGAAGTGGCCGATCATCCGGATGCGGTTGCGTTAAAATCTTTTGATAAGCTGGTAGAATTTAAAAATGTATGTTTTGGTTATTCCGACAGGCCGGTGTTAACCGATATCAGTTTCACCATCGAAAAAGGAAAAACCATTGCATTGGTTGGCCCATCGGGTGTTGGTAAATCAACCATTGCCGATCTATTGCCCAGGTTTTACGATGTAACCGGCGGCAGCATCAGCATTGATGGAAAAGATATACGGGAATACACCATGGAATCTTTAAGGAGCCAGATGAGTTTTGTTACCCAGGATATCATCCTCTTCAATGATACCATCTTCAACAATATTGCATTGGGCAAACCAAGTGCCAGTATGGAAGAAGTGATGAGGGCTGCAAAAATTGCCAATGCACATGAATTTATTGTTGATACCGAAGATGGTTATGAAACCAATATCGGCGACAGAGGTATTCGCTTATCAGGCGGACAGCGGCAGCGCATCAGCATTGCCCGGGCAGTATTTAAGAACCCGGCCATATTAATTTTAGATGAAGCCACATCTGCATTAGACACTGAATCAGAAAAATCGGTACAGGATGCATTGAATAATTTAATGGAAGGCAGAACAACATTGGTGATTGCCCATCGTTTAAGTACCATTAAAGAAGCCGATGAAATTTTAATATTGCAGGATGGCCGAATTGTAGAACGTGGTAACCATTTTGAGTTGATTGAGATTGAAGAAAGCATTTACAAACGGCTTACATTGATGCAGAAAATTGCCTGATGACAAAAAAATAACTCTATCTTATATTTACTAAACGTATTTTTATAATTCAACTACACATTTATGAAATTAAAAAAACTTTTTCCCATAGCTCTTTGCTTAATGGTACTTTTTGCTTCATGCAGTAAATCTGATTCTGGTATTGGCACTACTCCTACTCCAACACCGGTTGCAGCAAGAACAATAATGGATACCAGTTACGGGGGTGATGTCAAACAAAAAATGGATATCCATCTGCCAGCCAGCCGCACATCAGCAAGCACAAAAGTTTTGATCCTGATACATGGTGGCGGTTGGACAGGAGGAGATAAATCAGACTTTACAGCCCTTATTGATACCCTAAAGCTGCGTTTGCCAGATTATGCTATTTTTAATATTAACTATCGTTTGGCTGCTTTGCCTTCAACAAATCCATTTCCGGCGCAGGAACTGGATGTTAAATCAGCCGTTGAATTTATTTATAGCAACCGTTCTACTTTCCTGTTGAGCGATAAATTTGTTTTACTGGGTACAAGCGCAGGCGGTCACTTATCTTTATTACAAGCATATAAATACCGCTCAGTGGTAAAGATAAAAGCGGTAGTAGATTTTTTTGGGCCAACCGATATGGCAGCATTGTACAATGACTATTCTACAAACATCCCAACTCAACTTGGAATTACCGCTTTAATGAGCGGTACTCCGGCAACAAATCCCGCCTTGTACCAGTCTTCAAGCCCTATACAATTTGTTGATGCCTTAAATTGCCCGACTATAATTATTCAGGGTGGCCTTGACCCAGTGGTAAATGCTACCACACAATCGCAGGCGCTGGCAAATAAATTAAACCTGTTTAATATTGTTAACCAATATGTGTTTTACCCAACCGGTGGGCATGGCAACTGGACTACTACAACCTATACCGATGCTTATAATAAAATACAGGTATTTTTAGCTGCCAATGTGCAATAGAATATAGTTAACTTTTTTAAAAATGCATTCCACCTTTAGCTGGAGTGCATTTTTTATTTTACATTGTGCTGATGACAAAAGCCAAAGTTCTTATTGTATTTGTATTGCTCTTTTTGCGTTTGGATATAGCTGCACAAAATGATGCAGTTCCTTTTGCCAAACAGGCAACAAAAGAGAACAGGGCAAAAGAATATCGCAATCTCATAAACAATATCAGCAGCAACTTGTCACTTCCCTTAACTGATTCAACTGAAGAAAACTGGCAGGATGCTTTGGGTGCGATTATACTATTGAATTACAGGA
>JAOAUI010000376.1 GCA_030157685.1 Ferruginibacter sp.
GCAATTATTCTTATTACGAACAGGAAAAAGCCCTGCGTATTGATATGCAGCAAAAGGCTTACGAAAACCAGCAGGATTATATACGGCAGAACGAACGCTTTGTGGAACGCTTTAAAGCCAAAGCCAGTAAAGCCGCTGCTGCACAAAGTATTGTTAAGCGCCTTGAAAAATTAGACCGCATTGAAAATGTGGAACTGGAGCGCCCCAATATGCGTATCAATTTTGCCATTGATAAAACACCGGGCAAAATTGTTGCCACTTTAAAACACGTAAGTAAAAGCTTTGGCGAAACAAAAATATTAGAAGATACTGGTGCAGAAATTGACCGTGGCGATAAAATTGCATTGATTGGTGCCAATGGTAAAGGGAAATCTACTTTATTAAGAATTATTGCCGGTACCGAATCTTTTACAGGCGATCGTGAGTGGGGACATAATGTAGAAGAATCTTTTTATGCCCAGCACCAGTTGGAAGCACTGAACCAAAACAATGATGTACTGGAAGAACTGAAAGAAGCCCGTAGCGGAAAAAATGATCTGGAACTGAGAAGTTTACTGGGTGCTTTTTTATTTAGTGGCGAAGCGGTTGAAAAGAAAATTAAAGTATTAAGCGGTGGCGAAAAAGCCAGGGTGGCATTGGCAAAAACCATTGCCAGCAAGGCCAATTTTTTAATGTTGGATGAACCTACCAACCATTTGGATATTCACTCGGTTGATTTGTTGGTAGAATCTTTAAATAAGTATGAAGGAACCATCGTTTTAGTAAGTCACGACCGGTATTTTATAAGCCGCATTGCCAATAAAATATGGGATATTGAAGATTATAAGATTCGTGAGTTTAAAGGCACCTATACCGAATACGAAGACTGGAAAGAAAGAAAAGCAAAAGCCGATGCTGCTTTATTAAAAGCAGAAGCTGCCAACACACAGCGTCCTGCGGATAAACAATTGGCAACAGGTAACAACAAACAACCGGCAAAAGAAGCAGTTACAAAAACAGAACAACCAAAGCCAGTTACACAGCCGGCAAACAACAATCAAAACAGCGGTATAGATAAAGAATTAAAAAAGGAATTGACAAAACAGAAAACCCTTTTTAAACAGCTTGAAGAAAAAATTGCTGACCTTACTAAAAAGAAAGCGCAACTGGAGCTTGACCTTGCATCGCCTGATGTATATGGAGATAAAACAAAATTCCTGCAAACAGAAAATGCTTATAAAGCAAATGCCGATGATCTGAAAAAAGCAAATGCTGAATATGAAATTGTTTTTGAAAAGCTGATGGAGTTGGAGGAGAAGATTTGATTACAAAGCTGAAGTAGAAAGTATTCCTTCAACCCTTACGTTACGTAAGCCCATTCTCCGCCGTTGTTGTGCCTCCGGCCAACAACGATAGGTTTGGTTGTTATTTACTAAAAGCCATTTGTCCTCCTATTCTCTCAGCAACTGTTTTCAAAAGTTCCCAGCCTTTACTGCCCTTATAATAAATTATCCTTTGGTTTTCTTTTGGAGAACGGGTATACCCAAAATCATCAATTTTTGTAAGTCCGTAAATTCCTGATAGTGTAACAGTATTCTCTTTTATAACGGCTGTTAAGCGGCATTGCCCCGGAATATTTGAAAACTCTCTAGAGTAAGTTGAAGTGTATCAGCTTTGTAATTATCTTTTACAATGAAGTCTAGATCAACCAAAGCGATTTTTATTTTTTTATAAATATCAATGTTGTCATTAAGTGTCACAATGATTTTTGTATCCTCATTTTTTTGAGCATTAACTAAAAATGG
Organism: Ferruginibacter sp.; assembly: GCA_030157685.1. Classification (GTDB taxonomy): domain Bacteria; phylum Bacteroidota; class Bacteroidia; order Chitinophagales; family Chitinophagaceae; genus Ferruginibacter. Next base: position 1,785 of record JAOAUI010000376.1, read on the forward strand.
GCAAAGGAGTAGAAATATAAATAGAAGTTTCATAATTCACTGTTCAATTAAAAATACAACTTTTGCCGCTGTCGAACTCTTTTTTCCGCTGTAGGTATTCCGCTTCATTCTCAGCTAATTAAACCCTGTTGCAATAAAATCTCTTACTCAGCCGGCATCATCTCCCACTCTGCCACTCTTGTTTTGTACTCAAGCGGTCTTGCCTTATACTCAGCTATTTCCTTTAACATACTTGCCAATCTTGTTAACATACCGGTCAATCTTGTTTTACGCTCAGCCTGTCTTGTCTTACGCTCAGGCAAGCCCTTTAACATACCTGCCAATCTTGTTAACATACTCGTCAATCTTGTCTTACTCTCAGCCAGTCTTGCCCACCTATATGCGCTATCCCTTTCAAATTTAAACCATTTTACCCTAAACTCTTACCCACCCTTCTCACAACCAATAATCCATTCTTACCTAAAAACAAAAATCCCCCCGATTACTCGGAGGGATTTTTTATATCTTTTAGAAACTATTAATAGTTGCTCAAAGTCATTTCTACTCTTCTGTTTTCCGCACGGCCTTTTGCTGTTTTGTTATCAGCAACTGGTTTGCTTTCGCCATAACCAGCAGAACTTAAACGGCCTTCAGCAATACCTTTGCCAACTAAGTAAGCTTTTACTGAAGCAGCTCTTCTATCAGATAAATCCTGATTGTAAGCATCGTTACCCTGATCATCTGTATGACCATCAATCTGTACTTTGTAAGTAGGATTCTCGTTCAGGATAGTAACTACATCATTCAATCTTTTATTAGACTGAGCTAATAATTTATCGCTTGCAGTTGCAAAGAATACATTCTTGGCAGCTAAGTTAACACGCTTGATGATTTCTTCGCTGATTACAGGACAACCAAAGTTAGAAGCTGGTCCTTTTTCGTTGATACACTTATCTTCTTCGTCATTTACACCATCACCATCAGTATCAGGGATAGGGCAACCTTGATAACGTGCTACACCTGGAACAGTTGGGCATTTATCAACTTCGTCATTAATACCATCTTTATCAGTATCAGGTATTGGACAACCTTGATAGCGAGCCAAACCTGGAACATCAGGACATTTATCTTCTGCATCAGTAATACCATCACCATCTCTATCAGGACAACCCTGTAAAGAAGCTAAGCCTGGTACATCAGGACATTTATCATCAACGTCTAACACGCCATCATTATCTCTGTCTTTTGGAGGTTCAACAACTGGTGGTGGTGGTGGTGGAACAACTTTTGGTTTTTCTTTTCCAATATTTTGGGCAAGGCCAAAAGAATAAAAAAGATTATCGCCAACGGCAGTTTTCTTCTTTGTTAAATCCCACCTGTATTGTGCCTGCAGGAAAATGTAAGTTACATTGTTTAAATTCACCTGAACACCCAGGCCGGCAGGAAGATAAGCACCTAATTTATCAGTGTAAAGTCCGCCACCGATACCAACCGTTAAAAACGGATTAATCAATGCAGCATCCGGAAAAGGACGAACATTTATTGTTGGCTCAAGTTCAATACCAATTTCAGTTTTTTGCTCTAAACCGCCGCGAAGTGCGTGGTAGTCACGAAAACTTGCGTTTGCTTTAATTGCAACATCTACCTTAGGATGAATACCCTTCCAATATGATAAAGAGAAGCCTTTATTCATGTCTCTGAAAGTTGCATAAGTTTTGCCTGTAATAGGATTTTTAATACCTAATGGAGCAACAAAGTCCTGCATATTAAAGTGGATACCGAAAAGGGGACCCTTTTTATCTCCAGGTGCCTTTTTTGTTTTTTGGGAAAAGGCACTTGTGGCTAAAAGACATAGTGCCAGAATTAGTGTTAGTTTTTGTTTCATAAACTTTAATTTGATTAAAATTTTTTATCTGAGTTATGTGCAAATATAATGTTAAATTAATGGAAAGGCAAAATTTGTAACTATTTTTATTATTTGTGCTAAAATAGTTAAAATCAAACCTTTACCAATTTCCATTTCCCTTTCCTGAAAATCATAATACTGATAATTGCCAAAACAGTTTCTGACACGCCAATAGCAATATAAACCCCCGTTGGGCCCATTTTCAGGTATTTAGCCAAAACCCAGGCTAAAGGTATTTGTAAAACCCAAAAAACGAACAGGTTAATATAAGTGGGGGTTCGGGTATCACCGGCACCGTTAAAAGCCTGGCTTATTATCATTCCGTATGCAAAGAAAACATAACCAACAGCCAGTATATGCAGGCATTCGGTTCCGGCAATAATGGCGGCTTTATCCTGGGTAAAAAAACGCATTAGAGGTTCACCAAAAAGGAAAAAAACAACTGCAACTACAGCAAAAAAACAGAAAGTAATAAAAGCTGTTCTCCAAACCGATTTTTCAGCTCTGTCGGGCTGATTGGCCCCCAGGTTTTGCCCCACCAGTGTAGCTGCAGCATTTGCCAGGCCCCATGCTGGTAAAATGGTAAAAATGCATATTCTTATGGCGGTACCGTAGCCTGAAACAGCCGCAGTGCCTGATTCTGCAATGATCATTGCCAGAAATATCCAGCTGCAACTGCCAATAATAAACTGAAACATGCCACCAGCCGATGTGTTCAAAATACTGCGTATTAAATTGAATTTAATCTCAAATTGCTTTACCGTAAGTTTTATTAATGATTTGCCATTAAACAGGTAATAAAACTGAAGCAGCACAGCTAATGCTCTTCCGGTGGTGGTTGCCACAGCAGCGCCAACTACACCCATTTTTGGAAAAGGCCCAATACCCAGTATGAGCAAAGGATCAAGCACTATATTAATTACATTGGCCAGTATTAAAACCCGCATGGCAATGGATGCATTTCCGGCACCCCGGAAAATGGCATTGTTTATAAAAAGTAAAACAATTACAATATTGCCCGTGAGCATGATCTGTGTAAACAGATAATTTTCCTGCGCCACTTTATCAGATGCGCCCATCAGGATCAATATTTCTCTCGGAAAAATAAAACCTATAACACTTACTATTAAAGATAGGAACAAACCCACCAAAATGGCCTGGGCAGCAATATCTGAAGCAGCTTTAAAGTTCTTTTCGCCTGCACGCCTTGCTACCAGGGCTGTTACGCCAATGGATAATCCCCAGGCAACTGAATATAAAATGGTAAGTGATGCTTCCGTCAACACAACTGTTGAAGAGGCTTCAATGCCAATTTTGTTTACAAAGTAAATATCAACTATTGCAAAAAGAGATTCCATAACCATTTCAAATATCATGGGAATGGCTAATAAAAAAATGGCCCTGTTAATACTGCCGGTAGTAAAATCCTTGATTTCGCCGGTTAGCGCCTGTGCAAATAATTTAAAAAAAGAAAAAAATTTTTGGAATGGATATGCCATGAGAATATAAAATATGAAGTTAGGTAAATAGATAGATCACAATGCAGTGTTGCATTGCTTACAGTTTCAGACTAAGGAAGAAGATTCTTTCCTTAGATGATAAAATACTTCATAGCATTAAATTGTAGGGAGCAAAAGTAGAGATTTTATTATTTTAAAATACTTGCCATCTTATTTTATTACAAACTTTTTTCTGAAATGTCTATATTTGCACCCCGTTTTACTACGGAACCATAAATATGGTCTGGTAGCTCAGCTGGATAGAGCATCAGCCTTCTAAGCTGAGGGTCATTGGTTCGAATCCAATCCAGATCACAAAAGAAAGAGTCGCTTATTGGTGGCTCTTTTTTATTTTTATACAAATATTTGGCAAATGGATGTAAAAATGGAAGCTTCCTGGAAGGAAGTGCTGAAAAATGAATTCACAAAACCTTACTTCCAGCAGATAGTAACTTTTTTAAAAACAGAAAAAGCTGCAGGTAAAATTATTTACCCGCCCGGCTCACTTATATTCAATGCCTTTAATCAAACACCTTTTACTAAACTTAAAGTGGTTATCCTGGGCCAGGATCCTTATCATGGAGAAGGACAGGCACACGGCTTAAGTTTTTCGGTACAAAACGGCGTTAAGCCTCCACCATCGCTGGTTAATATTTTTAAAGAAATTCAAAGCGATATCGGCATTGCCATGCCAGCACAATATGGCAACTTAACACGCTGGGCCGAACAGGGTGTACTGTTGCTGAATGCCGCACTAACAGTAAGAGCCAATGAACCATTCAGCCATGCAAAATTTGGCTGGGCAGAATTTACCGATGCAGTGATACAAAAAATATCGGACGAAAAAAAAGGGGTTGTTTTTTTACTTTGGGGTAAGTTTGCACAGGACAAACAGATGCTTATTGATGAAACAAAACATTTTGTGTTGAAAGCTGCCCACCCATCTCCCCTTTCTGCCCATGCAGGTTTTATGGGATGCAAACATTTTTCAAAAACAAATGAACTTTTAACAAAACAGGGCATTGAACCAATTGACTGGAAATTATTAACGCCATAGAAAAGAATAATTAAAATGGGAATTGTAAAGAATATTTTTGGAAGGATATGGGCTTTGTGGGGACTGATAAGTTTTTTAATTACGTTCCTCATCATTTTTCTGCCATCCATGCTTTCTCATTTAATGCCCGATCCAAAGGGCCAGCGTTTTTTTATTGCTATCTCAAAAATATGGATGAATGTATGGCTGTTTTTAATTGGCTGCCCGGTTAAAGTAACCGGCAAAGAAAATTTTAAATCCGGGGAAGCCTATATTGTTGTCTTCAATCACAATGCCTTACTGGATGTACCACTTTCGGCGCCTTATGTACCCGGTGCAAACAAAACCATTGCAAAAGCATCCTTTGCAAAAATCCCCTTGTTTGGTTCGTTTTATGCCAGGGGTTCCATTTTGGTTGACAGAAAAAATGAAAAAAGCAGGAGCAAGAGTTTTGATGCCATGAAAAAAGTATTGTCCAAAGGAATGCACATGTGCATATATCCCGAAGGAGCCAGAAACCGTGGCTCAGAACCCATAAAACCCTTTTATGACGGGGCTTTCAAGCTGGCCGTTGTTGCAAAAAAAGATATCATACCCTGCGTGATCACCGGCACAAAAAAAGCAATGCCCATCAACAAAACATTTTTTTTATTACCTGTAAGGCTTACCATGCATTTTTTACCTGCTGAAACTTCTTCAGGAAAAACAGTTACTGAATTAAAGGAGAAAGTACATAGTGAAATGCTGAAGGAATATGTGAAGTATGTTTAGGGTTTAGGAGTTTAGAGGTTTAGGAAATACAGACTTTTTATCAGCTTACAGTACTAAACTTCTCAACTCTAAACTCCTAAACTTTCTTTACAGATCATAAAAATACCTCGTTCTGTTTATTTTCAAATCACGTAACAAACCCGATTTGGGGCTGATGCTGATATTGAATGACCGATACCTTCCTACAGGAGAAATATTGATTGCCATTTGCCAGCAATGCATCTCACGGGTAAGGTACATACTTATCATTCCAAGCTCCTTCAGCGTAATGTTATAAGAGCCGTTTATACCTATCTGCCATTTGGGGGTAAGGTTTAATGAGCCCGTCCAGCTTATATTTTGGGTTACCGAACCTTTATAGCCCGTACCCAAACCATTGGGCACCCGGTTGTAGTTTAATGCATATTGAAAACTGATGCTCCAGGGAATATTAAAGTTTGCGAACTCGCCGGGATTGTTATTTATATAAGCAGCTTCCTGCTGGTATTCATTCAACGGCATGCCTGTTATTGGATTAAGCTGGCTGTTTTGTTGCAAATTAGTCATGGGTAGTTTTTCATTCTTATCCCCACCTTTAAACTGGCTTTGCACAGCAATATTGGCACTGGTTAATTTACCCAGGGCCACTTTTTCTCTCCAAACCATTTTATTAATAAACTCACCCCTGCTGTTTGTTAAATAGGGTACTACCACAGCGCCTGCCGATATACTTATCTTTTCAAAAAGATTGGTTCGCATATTAATATTGAATGGGCTCAACTTAAAAGAGTCGAGCAAAAAATTATAAGAGCTGGTAATGCTTAAACCATCAAGCAGGGTTATTTTTTTTACTGCATCAGCGGCGGTATCTTTTTTATTACGCACTTTCATCTGCAGGTTATTATCAATTCCAAAACTCATACCGCCAAACCTGCCTTCGCCAAAGGGGCCAAAAACAGCCCGTTCATAAACAGAATACCTTCCTTTGTTACCCAATGTATCAACCTGGGTTGAATACCAGTATTGCCGGTTCATATCAGGCTTATAGTTGGCCGATATGGAGGGCCTTATTTCATGGCGGATAGCCTGCACCTTACTTTTCTTTTTAAAAGTATACATGCCAAATATCCGGGTAGTAACACCTATTCCAAAATTCATTTCACGTGATGTATAAAAGCCGTTGCTGATGGTGGTATCCACTTTTTTATTTACCGGGTTCCAGCTGCGTACAAATTTTTCCTGGTACCATCTTTCTACATAACCGATGCTGGGTGCAATTTGAAAACTGCCCACCTGTGGTAATGATAAAGTAATGGGTACATTATGATTGGCGCCCCACCTGTAATTTTTAGCAAACTCGTTAAAGAAATTACCAAGCGTATCATAAAAAGAAGATAGGCTGCGAACATTTGTATTGAGTGCAATGCCCAGGTTCTCGTACCACTTGTATTCTCCAATCACTTCCTTACGCCTGAAAGGATAAAGTGTATTTACGTTAAACCCGATATCGGGCAAATTAATATTCCACAATTTACTGTTGGTATTTTGGTTATGATTGCCGCTGATATTCAGGTTAAAGGGCCTGTTTTTCCATATCTTGGAATATGTGATAGAAGAATTAAGCTGGTTTTGAAAATTCCTTTGAGGGCTGTTTGGCACAGAAGAATTAAAACCACTGCTGCCTGCATTCAGACTTGCATTAAAACTTACGCCGGGCCTGGCTTTCGTGTCGGAGCTGTGGCTCCAACGCACATTAAAATTTCTGGCACCTGATTTATCCAGGTCACGCAAATGCTGAATGTCTACCGAAAGGTTTCCCTGGTACCGGTATCGTTTATAATACCGTGGACTCAGGTTGGCCGTCCACCCACCATAAGAATAAATGGTTCCTCTTAAAACAACATCCCATATATCGCTTAGCACTTTGTAATAACCCAATCCTTCCAGCGACAAACCCAGTTGTTCATTGGCCGAAAAAGTTGGTGCCAGAATTCCGGAACGCCTTCCGGTCTTTAACGGAAAAATACCAAAGGGTAAATAAACAGGTATAGGCACATTTTCAAATTCGGGATGTACCGGCCCGGTAATAGCCATCTTTTTGTTGATGAACTTAAATTTTTTACTTACAAAAGAAAAATGCGGCGTATCCAGGTTACAGGTTGTAAACTGGCCACGATATCCATAAAAAACATCAGGATCAACCTTTTTTATTTTTTCTGCATGAAAATATATTTCGCCCTGTTGGGTATATGTACTTTTTGTAATTCCCTTCAGCGTTTTCATGTTAAACTTAATGGAATCACTTTGTGTTTTAAAATCGGCCTGGTTAAATAACGGGAATGAAATTACATTTCCATTGCTGTCTCTTACAAGATAAGCACTCACCAGGCTGGTGCTTTGATCAAACTCTATCCTGGGTGCATACAACTGGTTATCTATATATTTTACATTGGTTCCTTTGCCATATAAAATTATTTTTTTGGCAGGTATATCCATCACCATCGAATCATCGGCATGATAAACAACAGGTGCATCCAGTGCGTCTTTGGAGGGGCGATAGGTAAGCGTATCAATCTTGTTTATGATTGTTGTATCGGCAATTTTACCAACCGCAGCGGATTCATTTTGAATTTTGACTTTTGGATTTTGCGGATCTGCTTTATTTAGCGGTAAAGTATCAACAGTTAAAAAACTGTGAAAGTATGAGGTATGAAAACCGCTGGCACTGCAATACAGCGTTATGGTGAGTAACAGCAGTACCAATGCCAAGACCGATATATATTTTGCCTTACCTTTGTTCAGATGGTTCATACTTAAGATTGGCAAAAATAGCCATTATAACAGAATGAAATTGTGAATAATTGATTAATTACTAACCCCGATAAAAACGAGTAGAACATGTTAAGGAACAAAGTGCCGTTTATTTTTCTTTTTGCTGCTTTGCATTTGTTAATAATAAAAGAATTATCTGCCCAAACTCCTAAACTTATAAAAACAATTATTGTGGATGCTGGCCACGGAGGAACCGATGTTGGCGCAACCGGTCAATATGAAAACTCTTTACGCTCCAAGGAAAAAGATGTAACACTTGCCATTGCATTAAAGCTGGTAGATGAATTAAAAAAACAATTGCCCGGTGTCAAAATAGTTCCCACCCGTACTACTGATATTTACCAAAAGCCGGGAGAAAAAGCAAAAATTGCCAATGAGTTTCATGGCGACCTCTTTTTATGTATACATGCCGACAGCGGCCCCTTAAAACAGGGTAAAAGACAGGTAGGCACCAGGATGGTTACCCGGTACAAAATAACTTATACTGGTAAAGGAAGAAAGAAGAAAAAACATAAAGAAGCTTACGAAGTTGAAGAACCCGTTTACGAATATTTTAAAATACCACTCACCCGCAGCGGCACCAGTGTATGGATATTTGCGGCACACAAAACCAGTGATAAATTAAAAGCCATTATGGATGGTGATGAAAATTTTGAAATTGAAGCAGATGGGGTTGATTCTATTGAAAGCAAATTTGATTTTAACAGCCCACAGGGAAGGATAATTGCAAACATTTATGCCTCAAGATACCAGTTTAGAAGCGACAGGCTTGCTACTCTGGTAAATGAAGAAGTGGAAAACACCGGAAGGGCAGCATTGGGTGTAAACCAGCGGCGGGTGGGCATTTGGGTATTGCAGGCTACCAACATGCCGGCTATATTAATTGAAACCGGTTTTATAAACAATCCCGAAGATGAGCAGTATATAAACAGCGATAAAGGACAGCAGGAACTGGCAGAAGCCATAACCAAAGCTGTACAACGGTACAAAGTACAGGTTGAAAGTATTAACAACACAGCGCCGCCGCCGCAGCCCACTGTATCAAACGATAAAAAACCTGCAGACCCTGTCCAGGCTTTTGAAACAAGGCCAATCAGGGACATAAAAACGATACAGGTTAAAAGTAATAAGATAGAAGTGGATATTTATGATGATGGCGAGATTGATAACGATATTGTATCGGTTTACTTTAATAAAAAATTGCTGGTAGATAAAAAGTCGCTAACCACCAATCCGCATTCAATTACCTTAACCATAGAACCCGGTAAGGCAAACGAACTGCTTTTATTTGCCGAAAATCTGGGAACAATTTCACCCAATACAGCATTAATGATTATAACCGATGGTAAAACCCGCCACGAAGTGAGGTTATCGGCCGATCTTAAAAATAATGCTTTGGTAAAATTTGAATTGAAGAATAATAACTAAATTACCTTTG
>JAOAUI010000377.1 GCA_030157685.1 Ferruginibacter sp.
AGCAATATTTTAAAAAAACATAAAGATTCTTGTTTTTTTTGTAAAAAAAAGTATATTTACATCCTGTTTTAAAGGAGCAAAGTAAGCCCTGAAGACAAATTTTAAATTAATTATTTACTCATAAACTAAAACGAACACAATGAAAAAATTCTTACTTTCTTCAATAATCATGTTAGGAGTTTGTGGTGCTGCTAATGCACAAACTACCGCTAAAGGCAAAAGAGGTGATGCTTCCGCTGCCAGCACTTCTGCTGCTGCCCCAACTCCACAAAAAGCTGCAATAATGCCAGCAAGTGATGATGTTGTTGCACCTGCTGCTGCTACAAGAACCACAGCAGATAAAGAGGCTGCTGCTAATTCAGCCGCTGCACCAGCAAGAGTTTCAAAAACATCAGCTAAAGCTGCTGCTGCTCCTGCTACAACTGTAAATGCTGCCGGAGTAACTGTTACTTCTGACGAAGAAAAAATAAAAGCAGAGAAAGCTGCCGCTTTAAAAGCTGAAGGCGTAAAGAACAATCAACAGTAATTTTTTAAAAAAATAAAATAGTCCTCCCCGATACAGTATCGGGGGGGATTTTTTTTGTCATTTTAATTTCTGATTTAATAAAATATGCAGGCAATTTTATTATTACATGGTGCCATTGGCGCTGCTGATCAGCTATCCCGTTTGGAAGAAGAACTGACAGGTTCATTTGCTGTTCATCGCCTCAGTTTCAGCGGCCATGGCGGCTCTCCGCTTACAGCAGAAAATTTTTCCATGAAACTTTTTGCAACAGAAGTAATAGAATTTTTAGATAAAAAAGGAATAGCATCAATCAGCATTTTTGGATATAGCATGGGCGGGTATGTAGCCATGTACCTGGCAAAATATCATCCTGAAATAATAAACAAAATAATTACCCTGGCCACCAAATTTAATTGGGATGAAACCATTGCCGCCAACGAAACAAAAATGCTGAATGCGGCAAAGATTGAAGAGAAACTACCCGACTTTGCTGCCGCTTTGCAAAAAAGGCATGCCCCCAATAACTGGAAAACCGTTTTAGAAAAAACCGCCGCCATGCTTATTGAAATGGGTAAAGACAATCCGCTGAAAGCTGGCGATTATCCCACTATTCAACACCCGGTTTTATTGATGCTGGGCGACAGGGATAAGATGGTTACCCTTGATGAAACAGTAGCAGTATATAAAAATCTGCCGAAGGCGCAATTAGCCATTTTACCCAATACGGCCCACCCCATAGAAATGGTTAACCAGGCCAGGCTGGCTTATGAAATCAGGTTATTTTTAGGTTGAAAATGTAGCAATCCCGCCAGAATCTTCCCTAAAAGACAAAAATAATTGCCCAAAACTGGCTGAAATAAGCCATCAGAGCCAAAATAGGCCGATTTTTAATGCCAAAATCAGGGTTATTTTACTACCTTCGCCCTCCCGTTTTAAAAATGGGATTATTTACAATCACTTAAACGCAGATGCACAGGAAGGTTTATCCCCGGTATAATATTGGGACGAAACTACTGCGATAACAAACAAACCTGTAAAAAATAAAATGGAAGAAACAAACGAAACTACACCAACGCCGGTTGAAGAAACAACTGCACCAGTTGAAGAAACAACTGCTCCTGTTGTTGAAGCAACTGTACCTGTTGTGGATGTAGAAATTAAAGCACCTGTAGAAGAAACAGTTGCAACTGCTCACGATGATTTTGACTGGAGTGTTGACAAACGCAATGTAACCAGCTACACTGCTGATGAAAAAGCAAAGTACGACAAGGTTTACGACAACACTTTCAAACAGATTGCTGATGGCGAAATGATACAGGCTACTGTAGAATCATTAACCAAAACAGATGCTGTTGTTAACATCGGTTTTAAAAGTGATGGCCTTATTTCTTTAAACGAATTCAGAGACATCCCCGGTGGTGTTAAAGTTGGAGACATTATTGAAGTAATGGTTGTTGAAAAAGAAGACAGGGAAGGTAACCTGCATCTTAGCCGCAAGAGCGCCCGTACCACCCGTGCATGGGAACGCATTGTGGAAGTACACCGCACCGGCGAAATTGTTACCGGTTTGGTTACCAGCAAAACCAAAGGCGGTTTAATCGTTGATGTATTTGGTATGGAAACTTTCTTACCAGGTTCTCAAATTGACGTGAAACCCGTTACTGATTACGACCAGTTCGTTAACAAAACCATGGAATTTAAAGTGGTTAAAATTAATGAAGCTATTAAGAATGCGGTTGTATCTCACAAAGCACTTATTGAAAGCGATATTGAAGCACAACGTGCTGAAATTATGGGTAAACTGGAAAAAGGCCAGGTATTGGAAGGAACGATCAAAAACATCACTGATTTTGGTGCATTCCTTGACCTTGGCGGCTTAGACGGTTTGCTATACATCACCGATATTTCATGGGGACGTATCAACCATCCAACTGAAGTATTGAAGATGGACCAAAAACTGAACGTGGTGGTATTGGATTTTGATGATGATAAAAAACGTATCAGCCTTGGTTTAAAACAATTAAC
>JAOAUI010000378.1 GCA_030157685.1 Ferruginibacter sp.
TATGGCTGCAAATTCATCCAGCAGTTGTTGCAAAGATTTGCCTTTGCTTTCTTCGTACTGTGCAAAGCGATCGTACCTTTCAAAAGTTTGCTTATTGCCAATTTTAAGGATCATTTTGGCTCTTACCACCCAATCTGTTTTTTCTCCGTGTACCAAATGTCCAATCACATCATAAGGCGAAAATGTTTCAGGGCCTTCGTTCGGCATTACCCAGTCATCCGGCAAGCCTGCAAGCAAAGACTGCAAAACGGCCGGTGTTCTGTCCAGTATCTCGTATGATATTTCCAGGCTGTATTTCATTTTCTTTTTAGATGCTTTGGCCCGAAGGGTCCTGCGGGCAATTGTATTATAATCAAGCGCAAGTTTGATCCAATACTCTAATTTCTTTTTTGTGTTTAGTACTTCTATATCAACAAATACATGTCCTTTCATTATTTTTCCAGTAAAGTCCATCGGCCTGCACCCTTCTTGCTCCATTACTTCTTCCATTAAGTCTGGATTAAGCCTCACCATCAATCTTTCTTTTTCAACACCTACACACATTTTATCGTTTACCATAAAACAAAGGCCACCAAACATTTTTTTCTCTTCGGTAATTTTATGAGTAGGGTAGATTAATTCCCTAACCCTGTCTGCCAGTTTTCGTTGTATGCTATAAATCAATTACGAGTTTATTACACGTTGTATTCTTTCATTCTTATTCCTGAGGTCTTTTCCTCCTTCCAGTAAGGATTTAAGATTAGCCAGGTAAAAAGTCCACCCGGTTTTACATCCCAGGTGCCAGTAATGCATTCCCTGTTCATCTGTAGGGATATTATCCTGTACCAACTCAACCATGTTTTCGCCTTCCTCTTCCTTAATGGTTACTGAGCAATTTCCTGCCTTTCCAAAACTGAATTTAATAAAATCTTTTCCATTGCAATCCAGGATACTTCCATACTCCGTTGTTTCATCGCTCCAGCCATGCCAGCGCCAGGTATAAGTATCGGTTTTTTGCACGGGTTCGTTGTTGGCTCTCAAAATCCCATCAGCATTTTTAAATTCGCTCAGGCGCAAAAACCAATATTCCATTCCTTCACGTGTTGCCCAGCACCAATATAATTTTTCAATAGGAGCGTTTACATTAACTCTGGTAACAAAACGGCTCCAGTCATAATTACTCATACTATTCATTTTTTTTATTGAGGAACTGAATGCAACGCAACCCGGTTTCCTTCGGTATCCATAAACACGGCCATAAACCCATACTCAGGGCTAATTTCAGTTTTAGGCACCATAATACTGCCACCGGCAGCAACAACTTTGTCGAGTACATGTTGAACATCGGGATTGGCATTTAAATAAATCAATGGCCCGTCGGTTGCAGATGCTTTGTGAAAGCCGCCGCTGTCAACCAACGCACCTCCCACCTGTGTCATCATATCATCCAGCGGAAACATCCGCATTTTTATATTGGGCATATCCATTGGTATCATGTTAATACCAAAAATGGTTTCATAAAATTTTTGTGCCCGGTCAATATCAATTGTTGGTATTTCAAACCAGCTGATTGCGTTTTGCATATTGATAGCTTTTGGTTGTTATTGGTTAATGTCTTTACCTTCTTTAAGTTTGGCTATATTTCCTTCAATTTGGTTTTTTGCAGCATCATTGGTTGCCTGTGCCAATGCTTTTTCGGCATACAAAATTGCATTTTTAAAATCGCCTTTGGCAGAATAGCCGCTCATCAATCCATTGTTAACACCCGATACATCGCCATATCTTTTTTGTGAGGCTAAAAATATTTCCATGGCCCTATCTGCTCTTTTTTGTGTAATAAGCTGGCGGCCATAAGCTGTGTATTGATTAGCTGTAGCAATCAGCAATGCTTCGTCCATTGTAGAGTCGGCCAGCGTTGTGTTCTTTAATTTATCATAAGCATTAGCCAGGTTACGAAGGGTAGTAAAACTCTTTTGCCCCTGAAAACCCGTGATTGCCTTAATACTCCATGCAAGGGCTTCTTCCAGATTAATATTTTTATTTAAGCAATATTGCGCCGCCTGCAGCATATTGGTACTGTTGAACCCTTTCTGGCTGGTTATCTGCTCTCTTAATCTTGCCAATACAATATTATCAACATCTACTTCTACCTTAAATGGCACCGATAATTTTTCCCACTGCATGGCAATTACACAATATTTTTCTTTGTGCTCAATAAACTCATACTTCAGGTATTCCACACTCCTGTCCAATGCAACTGGTTTTACATTTACCCTCAGCGCATCATATTTTTCTTCGTAATAAAAACTGCCCCAGGCTTCTGTTTGCTTAGAAAATATAAGCATTACATTATCGGCTGCCATGGCCATGTGCAGGCCGTAACTACCTGCTTTTAGTGGCTGGCCTTCTATGGTAACATCATGTTCAAATGTAATTACGGTGTTTTCATTGGCACCTGCACGCCAGGGCGCTGTGTTTTTATTGGTTATAAAACTGTTTGTGGTAAAGCCATAAGGAACCAGGTTACCATCGCCATAAATTTT
>JAOAUI010000379.1 GCA_030157685.1 Ferruginibacter sp.
CTCAAAATCTGCCGTTCGCAAGGGCGTGAAGGTTCGATTCCTTTCGTGGGCACAATGCTAAAAACCTTCTCAAATTTTGAGGAGGTTTTTTATTGAGATATTAATAATTAAAAACCTTCCTGATAAACTTCACCCCAATATATTTATTAGGTGGTATATAGGCCGAGAAAAGGTCTTTTGTTTGTTTTGATTGAAATTTTGTGTCGAATTCTTTCCATAAAACATCCCAGTTAATATCCTTGTTATTAACCATTTCCATATTTATTTTATCAAGTAAGGGATCATTAATAAGTTTTGAGCCCACACTGCGGGTTGCAATAATATTTACATCGGGGTTTAGTTCAAATACTTTTAGCACCTGGCTATAACCACCACAACTGCCCAAAAACACAAACTGGCTTGATGCTGTCATCTTTCTTAAACTTTGCATTAAGTGGTAACTATGCCCCCGGTGTATAAAAGAAGTAACCTCGTAGCCCTCCTGCTCAATGGCTATCAGCATTTCATTTTGCGATGAGTCGCTGCCCTGCCTTGTATTGGGCTTATTCATATACACCCGCATTTTGTTGCCCGATCTTGAATTAAACACAATATAATTTCCCAGGTCTTTTTTTTCCCAAAGTTTACCATCATAGGTAGCAGTGCTGCTGCTGAAAGAGCTGGCGGCATCATCATCATCGTAATAAAAACATGCCTGTACAATATTATCCTGCCTTTGTAAGCGTTGTATCTGCAGTACATCGTAAGAATTATCACTTTCATACTCGTTTTTATCAAGCAGTATATCTTTAAACCCGCTGTACATGCGCTGATACATTAAATAATTCTGCAACCTGGGTAGTTTTTGAATTTTATCTATTTCAGTAATCAAGGAGTTCTTTATCATTTCGTGGTGTCTGATCTCGTACAGCACTTCGGCCATGGTCATGGCATTTAAAATGATCTCATTGTCGGTAAGTTGTTTGTTGGGCAGGCTTGCAAGATATTTTCCGAATAACTGTGATACTTTTCCCTCATTCAAATTGTTCACCAGTTCATCAACCAACCCATAATCCGAAATATTTGAAATAAACTCATCAAACCCGTAATAACCAATATCATTAAAGAATTTATCCAGTCCTTCTTTGTCGGCTTCTTTCAGGAATTTTTTAAACACGTACATAAAACTGGAAGTGTACAGTGCATCGCTGCCGCCAATCACCAGTTCATTTCTGCCTGCAACCAGTAAAAAGTAAAGGTCGTTTACCGGCAATGTATTTATGGAAACAAAACGAACATTGTCGGGTGATTCGTGCAGGTCATTGATTGCTTTTATAAAATAATGATTGGCAATTTTTTTATTAAGTTCTGCTATAGGTTGTTTTAAAAAAGAATGTGTTTCGGCATCTGTGCTGGTATACAGCCTGATTGCTTCGTTAACAAAAGCATGATAATAATCTGCCGGCACCAGCGTAAGTTTCTTTATTGAATCTGCAGTGATCCGGTTTTCATAAATGGCTAAACTAAAAGGCAATGCCCTGTCATAAAACTCATCCATTTTCATTTGGGATATAGCTTTAATACTGGTGCTCTTACTGTTGGCAACAATCCGGGTATAAAATGTATCCTGATCAGCAAGTTTTTTAAGCAGTATGTTCGGCGCACCATTTGCCAGTGCATACAGTAAGGTATCCCGGTACACAGCATATTGTAATAATTTTATGTTGCTGGAAATATAGTAAGGATCCCGAAACATATCCCGCAGCCCATTGATGGTTTTTATGCTATCGCCCAGTGGCAACCCTTCAAATACATATTGAAGCATATTGCTTTTAGTAATATTTATATTGCGGTACAGGTTAGCAATGGATGCTTTATTGTATGTTTTTAAGGTAGTAATAAAATCCTGGTTCAATGAAGGTATTCGCAGGGAATTAACTGCCTTTGCATTAAGTTTATTATCACAGATATCAAACAGCCGGGTAAGGATATCTTTTATGGGTTTTTTATCAATGGTAACTTTTTTTTTAATTAAAGAATCGCAGGTGGTTGAATAGAACCGGTCAATATTCTGGGTGTAAGCCTTATCAATGTATCTTGTTTTTAAGTTCTTTATCAGCCTGGCTTTTGAATAGGCATACCTGTCCTGCGAGTTTGCAGTAAAAGAGGCCAGTTGCAGCATTAAGAAAACTAATAATACAGTGGATGAAATGAAGGTTTTATTGGAGGATCTTTTGGGCATTTGCAGGGTATTATTTTTTGTAAGCTGAATAAAGGTAAATATTGCATGATTGTTAAACCATGACGACAATCATTGCGGAACAGCCTGGGATGAAGAGGAATAGCCCGGAACAACCAATTTAGTTAACGTATTACTAAATAGTGTGCCAACAAAGATTTTACCCCGTATAACCCTCCAAAAAGAAGTAACTTTGTAACTAATAAGACAGGTGGTTTTGTCGTTACTGTATCAGGTACGGATTAAATCTTCAGGAATATGAAAAAAGTTAAAAAGTTGTTTACTGCGCTTACCTT
>JAOAUI010000380.1:0-18286 GCA_030157685.1 Ferruginibacter sp.
CAGAAACAAATCCACTGGCAACACTGGAAAACAACTGGGATAAAAAAATTGATGATAAATACAGGTTGGTTGGAAACTTCTTTGTAGACCTGAACCTTACCAAAGACCTCAACTTCAGAGCAACCTGGTATGCAGATATGAGCTGGCGAAATAACAGGGAATACACTCCGCTGTATGACCTGTATGACCCTACTGCTGCAACTCCGGCTACTGCTATATTCCATAAGAATGCACTTACGGCTGTTAGGCAGGACCTGCAAAACATGCGTAATTTTCAGCAGGATTATATAGCTACCTACAAAAAGAAATTCCGTGATCATTCGTTTACACTTACAGGCGGCTTTACTACCTACTACCATTATTTTGAACAGGTAAGTGGTACATTAGCCCAGAAGACACCTGGCGTAAATATCATCCCCAACAATAAAAGGTTCTGGTACCTGGCTTCGGGTTTTGGAGATAACAGGAGTATTATTGCCAATGCAACATTCCAGGATGAATATGCTACTGTATCGGGTCTTGGCAGGTTATTTTATAATTACAAAAGCAAATATTTTTTAACTGGAAGTTTCCGAAGGGATGGTTCAAGTCAGATCAACCGTGATTATTCTAAAAAATTCCAGAATTTCTGGGCAGTAGGTTTGGGATGGGAAATTACCAGGGAAAAATTTATGGAGAATGTTAAGTTCGTAAACTTCCTGAAACTGAAGGGCTCTACGGGCGTTTTGGGTAATTACACTACACAGGGTTACGCTTATCCGGCTTATCCGGGTGTCTCAAGTAATTCTTCTGCAGTATTTGGCGACAACCTGATTCCGGTTATTGTACCTAATTATTCTGTTGATCCTAATCTTAAGTGGGAAACAGTGCAATCAACAGAGGTTGGGATTGAGGGAGATTTTTTAAATAACCGCTTGCATTTTGAAGCCAATTATTATTACAAAAAAACAAGTAATATTCTATACGTTCCGTCCGCCTCAGGTGGCACTCTGCCCAATTTGACGAATGTTGGAGATATTGAAAATAAAGGTTTTGAATTTACTACTTCTTGGACGCAGAAATTATACAAGGACCTGAGCTTGGTTGCAAGCGGTAATTTAACAACCTATAAAAACAAAGTGCTGTACCTGGCTAATCCTAACAGAAACCCTACTTCAAGCGAGCAAACACCTAACCAGGCCGAAACAGGTTTCCCAATTGGTTATTTTTATGGCTTGATAGCAGATGGTATTTACCAGTCTTATGCAGATATACTTGCTTCGCCAGTGAACACAATTAATGGCGGGGGTATTAAACCAGGAGACCTTAAATACAGGGATCTGGATGGCAATGGTATTATTGACGACAAAGACAGGACCAATATCGGAAACCCTACTCCTGATTTTACTTATGGCATCAACCTGGCTTTCAAGTATAAAGGTTTTGACCTGGGGATTGATTTTGCCGGTAGTTATGGCGGAGAAATATACAGGGTTTGGGGTACTTCAGAACAAAAAAATTCGGTGTACAATTACCCTAAATTTTATACCGAAGCATGGACTGCCGCCGGTACATCAGCTACAGTGCCCATTGTTAACTCGGCCCATTTGGTTAACCGTGCTCCATCAACTTATGGTATTGAAGACGGAAGTTATTTCAGGATCAGAAACCTGAGCCTTGGTTATACCTTGGTAAAACTGCCTAAGATAACCCAGATCAAAAACCTGCGCCTTTCAGCCTCTGTACAGAACCTGAAAACATGGAAAAATAATATTGGGTATTCACCGGAATTTGCAGGCGATGCACTTAGCTCAGGAATGGATTTTGGTGGCGCCGGCAGTGCATTACCACGCATAATGACCGTTGGATTAAATGTTAATTTTTAATTTTTTAAAAAATAAATTTTTTGAAAATGAAACGATATAAAAATCAAATAGCCGTGTTATTGATTGCGATCTCGGCTATTACCCTCTTTGGAGGATGTAAAAAATTCCTGGACAGAGAACCTTTAGGTATTGCCCAGATTGACCTTAATGTGGGAGCGCTGGAAGGTAAAACGGTTGGTTTGTATGGCGCTATCCGTAACTCGGCAGCTCAACCTTATTGCGGTGACGGTTTCCAGGGAATTGCCTACGTTGCTATGAATGGTTTTCGCTCAGATGATGCGGAAATAGTTTCTGATCCCGGCGCTTCTGCCTGGCACCAGACTTACGATAATTTCCAATACACCAAAGATGATTGGGGTGCCGGTTTATACTGGGATAAACACTTTATATTCGTAGGGCTTTGCAACGATATACTGGATGATGCCGTTAAACAAAATTTAACCGACCCCGCTTCTGTAATAAATACCGCAGAAGCCAGGTTCTTCAGGGCTTATGCTTATTTTGACCTGGTAAGAACCTACGGAGCTATTCCTAAAATTGACTTTAAGATAAACACGCCTGCCGAAGGCAATATTGCAAAATCAGATACAGCCACCATCTACGCATTAATTAATGCTGACCTGGCCTTTGCTGAACAAAACCTGCCAATAGTATGGGAAGCCAAATATGCCGGAAGGGCCAATAAGTGGGCTGCAAAAGCCCTGCATGCAAAAGTATTGTTGCAGCAACGCCGCTATTCAGAGGCCCTGCCTATTTGTAAAGATATTATTGCCAACGGCCCTTATCAATTATTCTCTCCTTACTGGAAGATGTTTAAGAAAGAAGGTGAGTTGTGCTCTGAATCTATTTTTGAGATACAATCTGCAAAAACTGCCGGTGACGGCAACACCTACTGGAGCAGGCTTGGCCAATGCCAGGGCGTAAGGGGTTCAGGCACCTGGGATTTGGGATGGGGATGGAATACGCCAACACCAAATATTGTAGGAGCTTACGAAGCCGGGGATGTAAGAAAAGATGCTACCATTCTTTACTCTAACCAGTCTGACGGTGGCGGTAATACGGGTGGTTATGGCCTCGTTTTACCAAACCTCACCAATGCACTTTACTGGAATAAGAAAGTATATAACCAATACAGCGATTACCTGGCAGCAGGGTTGGGGACACCTGATAATGAATCCCAAAATACCTGGGTAAACCAGCGTGTATTGCGGCTTTCGGATGTATTGCTGATGGGCGCAGAGGCTGCCAACGAAACCGGTGTTGGAAACCCTGATGCAGTAACCTGGGTAAACCTGGTACGTAACCGGGCAGGCCTGGGTAATATAGCTTTTGTAAGCCAGGCACAAATGCGTACCGTTATTAAGCAGGAAAGAAGGGTGGAATTTGCCATGGAGTTTGAACGTTTCTTTGACCTGGTAAGATATGGTGATGCAACGAGTGTGTTGGGCGGAAATGGTTATCAGAACAAGCACCGTTACTACCCGATACCTACTTCGGCTTTAAATTCAAATCCGGCTTTGGTTCAAAATCCTGAATGGTAATAATTATAAACTTAAAATATAATGATCATGCAAAAAAAGATTCAACACTTATTCGCAGCAATAGCAATGATATTGCTTGCAACAGCCTGCCAGAAAATGGACAAGCCGCAATTGGGTACATATCCGGTTGATGCGAATTCACCTACAGGGCCGCTGAAGTTTTATGTAGCTTTTGACGGTACTACCACTAACCCGTTAATGAATGCTGTTGATAGCATCAGGGCAACATTCCCTTCGGATAATCCTTTTACCGTAGGTAGTGGTGGTATTGCCGGTGGTGGTGCCACAGGTGTTAACCAAAAGTTCATTAAATACCCCTCATTTAATACCTGGGCAGGCAGCAGCAGTGTTTCCATATCAGTTTGGTTTAAACAAAACGGACAGACAAAAAACAATAATGGTACCAATGGGCCATCCTACATTTATTCTATTAAAGCGGTAGATGGTTTTCATTGGAGCAATGCTGTAAATTTCCTGTTCCTGGAAGGTAATAATTCTGCCTGTGCAGTAAAAAGCCAGTTTGTAAGTATTGGTTCAGATAACTGGTTTACCTGGGAAGGCGGACAAACTATTGCAGGTTTGTGCGATAATCAATGGCATCATATGGTGCTTACCTATGATGAAACAAATAGTTCTGCCAAATTGTATATAGATGGTGTGCAGAACCCCAATGTAAAAACCTGGGGCACCCACGGCCCCCTAAAAATGGCTACCACCAAAATCAGCGAATACCGTGTGGGAGCAGGACCATCAAACAGCTTTGCATCAGATGATTGGCTGGCATGCACTTTTAAGGGCGGGTTAGATCAGTTAAGAATGTATGGCGTGGCTTTAACTTCAGCAGAAATACAGGCTCTTTTTGCAAGCAAACGTTAATAATTAAAAATAGCAGTTAGTTTCATAGATCAAGTTTCATGCGCAATCGAAGAGGGCCGAACAATCTTGTTTGGCCCTTTTTCTTAAAAAAAGTTACTGATTTGATGCCGGTTAAAAAAAATATACTACCTCTTTTCCTGTTGCCAGTTCTTACAGCGTTGTTATTCTTTTCCTGCAAGGAAAAAAAAGAAACCGCATTTGAAGCACTTTCATCTGCCAATACCCATATTGATTTTGAAAATAAGCTGGAGCAAAAGGATATGTTCAATATCCTGTATTATCTGTACTATTACAACGGTGGCGGCGTATCAACCGGCGATATTAATAACGATGGCCTGGTTGATATATATTTTACTGCCAACAGTAAGGGTCACAACAAACTTTACCTTAACAAAGGAAACTTTGTTTTTGAAGATATTACTGCAAAAGCAGGTGTGGCGGGCTCTGCCGATTGGAACTCTGGTGTAACCATGGCCGATGTAAATGGAGATGGCTATATAGATATTTATGTTTGTGCCAGCAGTCTGCATCATGGATTAACAGGGCACAACGAACTTTTTATAAATAATGGCATTTCACCCTCTCCTAAAGGAGAAGGCCGGGGTGAGGTTACGTTTACTGAAAGTGCAGAAAAATACGGACTGAATTTTTCAGGCTTTGGTACACAGGCTGCTTTCTTTGATTATGATCGTGATGGCGACCTGGATTGTTACCTGCTTAATCATTCGCAAAAACCCAATTCAAACATACGGGACACCAGCAACCGTCGCCAATTTGATGCTGTATCGGGCGACCGGTTTTACCGCAACGACCTGGACTCTACCGGAAAATTTACCGATGTGTCAATAGCCGCAGGTATTTATCAAAGTAACCTGGGTTATGGGTTGGGTATTGCTACCGGCGATTTTAATAATGATGGCTGGGATGATATTTATATCGGCAATGATTTTCATGAAAACGATTATTACTATGTTAATAATGGCAACGGAACTTTTAGTGAGTCGGGCGCCAATCATTTTAAACATTACAGCCGCTTCAGTATGGGCAACGATGCTGCCGATTATAATAACGACGGACAATTAGATATAGTAACCGTGGATATGTTGCCGCAGGACGAAAAGGTTTTAAAAACTTATGGCAGTGATGAAAACCCGGATACCTATAAATACAAATTGATGGGGCATGGCTATCAAAACCAGTATTCAAAAAATGCATTGCAGCGCAATAATGGCAACGGTAGCAGTTTCAGCGAAACAGCCCTGCAAAGCGGCGTAGCGGCTACAGACTGGAGTTGGGCACCCCTGTTTGCAGATTTTGATAATGATGGAAATAAAGACCTCTTCATTTCAAGCGGTATTGTAAAAAGACCGGTTGACCTGGATTATATACGCTTTGTAAGCGACCTGGTAATGAAGCAGAGTGGTAGCGAAACCAGTAAACTGGATAATGAGGCCATTGAAAATATGCCTGACGGAAGTTCGCATCCTTATTTTTATAAAGGTGATGGTAAAATAAATTTTACCGATGTGAGCGAAAGCTGGGGAACAGCTTCCATGAAAGGTTATTTTAACGGCGCTTCTTATGCCGACCTGGATAACGATGGTAATTTAGATGTGGTGATCAATTGCCTGAATGCAAATGCCATGATCCTGAAAAATAAGCTGCCTGCTAAAAATACCATGGATATTGCTTTTAAAGGCAACAATAAAAACACAAAAGGTATTGGAGCCAAAGCATGGGTTTACACAAAAGGAAAAATGCAATACCAGCAACTAATGACTACAAGAGGCTTTCAGTCTGCCTGCGATGCAAAACTGCATTTTGGACTCGACAGCATCCGCTATATTGACAGCATACTGATTGTTTGGCCTGATCAAAAATATCAGCTTTTTAGAAATACGCCGGCAAAGGGATTTATGGAAGTTTACCAGGCTCAGGCGGGCGGGCATTTTGATTACAATACATTCTTTCCTCCGGCAAAGCAGCTCTTTGAAAACATCAGCAGCCAGGTGGCATGCAACTGGGCACATCGTGAAAACGATTTTCTTGATTTTAACAAGCAATATCTAACACCGCACATGCAATCAACACGTGGGCCAAAAATTGCTGTAGGCGATGTAAATAAAGATGAATTGGATGATTTTTTTGTCTGCGGGGCTTCGGGCCAGCCGGGGCAATTGATGATACAAACATCCGCCGGAAAATTCATCTCAACCGATACTGCCCTGTTTGCAAAAGCAAAACAAAGCGAGGGGGTTGATGCCGTTTTCTTTGATGCGAATAATGATGGCGCTCCCGACCTGTACGTGGTAAGTGGCGGAAATCAATATGATGATAATGATGCAAGCCTGGCTGATCATTTGTACATGAATGATGGTAAGGGGCATTTTGCTTTAGCCGGATCGGCAATACCTGTGTTGCTTAAAAACAAAAGCTGTGTAACAGTTGCAGATATTGATAAGGATGGCGATATGGATTTATTTGTGGGTGGCCTGGCCGATGCAAAATCTTTTGGCATTGCACAATCTTCTTATTTATTATTGAACGATGGCAAAGGCATATTCAAAACTGCCGGTGCTGCTACCATAAAATTGGAAAACCTGGGCATTGTAACCAGCGCATCTTTTACCGATCTGAATAACGACGGATGGAACGATCTGGTGCTTGCCGGCGAATGGATGGCAGTGAAAATCTTCATGAATAAAAGTGGAAAATTTACTGCTGCAGAAATTCCTGCTTCTACCGGTTTATGGCAAACCATTTATACAACTGATGTAAACGGGGATGGTTTTATGGATATTCTTGCCGGCAACTGGGGCCACAACAGCAAACTGTATACTGGTAAAAATGGTCCGCTAAAACTGTATGTAAAAGATTTTGATGGCAACGGTTCTGTAGAGCAGGTGATGGCATACACTGTTGACAAAAATGAATATACATTTCTTGCCAAAGACGAACTGGAAAGATCGTTACCGGTATTGAAGAAAGCCTATTTAAAATATAGTGAGGTAGCGGGTAAAACTGTTGACTATATGTTTTATGATCTTTTTAAAGATTACACAACACTACAAGCCGAAACATTGGGCTCCTGCTGTTTTATAAATGATGGCAAGGGAAATTTTACAAAACAGGAATTGCCTGCAGAAATACAAATGGCACCTGTTTTTTCTTTCTCTTCTTTATCAGGTAATGATAAAGGGCCTTACCTGGCTGCAGGAAATTTTTATGGCGTGGTTCCTTACGAAGGCAGGTATGATGCGTTGCTGCCTTCGGCATTTGTATTCACCCGGCCGCCAAATGATTTTAAAATGATGGCAACTATGCCATTTGCAGATGGAGAAGTAAGGGACGCAAAATGGATTAAATGTGCCGGTGGAAAACAGGTATTGATTATTGCACAAAATAATAAAGGGTTGACTTTTTTAAAACCGGATGAATATTTTTTTAGTAGTATGAGATCTTTGTCTGCTCACTAAAATTGTAAAAATTACGGGCATGTTTATTGCCCATGTTATATGACCTTGATAAATGAAAATAAAGACATGAAACCAGGGATTGCTGTCATTATATTATTCACTTTATTTTTTCTGCCGGGATGCAGTAAGCATGAGTATAAAAATAATTTTAACGATCCCCTTCTTTTTTCCAGAACGGTAAAGGAATTGAATAATGTGGTAATGCAGAATGGTTTTCCTCCCATCATTGCCAGCCGTAATTATGCTTATGCCAGTATAGCTGCTTATGAAACAATGGTTTTAAGTGATGATCGTTTTCAGTCACTGGCAGGACAAATAAAACATTTACCTGCAGTTCCAAAGCAGGATACTACAGGTGTAAATTTTCAGTATGCTTCAATGCTGGCTTTTTGTAAAGTGGGAGAAGCTGTTACATTCCCAAAGGGCAGCATGAAGGAATATTTGAGCAGGCTTGATTCTATTGCTGTTGCAGGCAATATGCCGGCTTCTATGCAAATGGCAAGTAAGCGGCTTGCCGATTCGGTAGCCAATCATATTCTGCGCTGGAGTAAGAAAGATAATTATGCACAAACCCGTACTGCCGAAAAATATAATGTTACCAATGAAGAAGGAAGGTGGGTGCCAACAGCGCCATCTTATGCGCAGGCACTGGAACCGCATTGGTGTGAAATAAGAACGATGGTGATGGACAGTGCCAGCCAGTTTACACCACCCAGGCCACCGGCTTTCGACATGAAAAATAAAGAGAGTAAATTTTATAAAGAAGTGATGGCTGTTAAAAATGCAGGAGATAGTTTAACTGATGAACAAAAACATATTGCTGAGTTTTGGGACGACCTGGGAACAAGAATGAATGTAGAAGGGCATGTGATGTTTGTAACAAAAAAATTCTCACCGCCGGGCCACTGGATGAATATTGTTGGCATTGCTGCAAAAAAATCGGGAGCAGATTTTTCCACAACAGTTTATGCGTATGCAAAAACGGCCATTGCAGTTTTTGATGCATTCATACAATGCTGGGATGAAAAATTCCGCAGTAATGTACTCCGCCCCGAAACTGCCATCAACAAATATATTGACGATGAATGGAGGCCTTATTTACAGACGCCGCCATTTCCGGAATATACCTGTGGCCACAGTACAGTATCTTCTTCTGCAGCAGAAACACTTACAAATTTGTTTGGCGATAATTTTAATTATACAGATACATCCGAACTTGAATTCGGAATTAAGAATCGTTCCTTCACATCTTTTCGCCAGGCAGCAGTTGAAAATAACTGGGCAAGATTTTACGGCGGCATACATTACCACAACTCCTGTATCATCAGTACCGAGTATGGTAGAAAAGTTGGGGGCCTGGTAAATGACCGTTTAAGAATGAAAAAATAATTATTACATGAAAAAACAAAGAAACGTTATGTGGCTAATATCTGTTTGTATGCTTTTAGCATTTGGCAACTGCTCCAAGGGCAGTAGCACAGGAAGTGGTAGTGGCACTGGTGGAGGAAGCGGCGGCGGAGGTGGTGGTACGCCAACACCTGTTAATGATGTAAATATGTGGCTTACAAAACCCGACCAGTCGGTATTACTGCAACAGCAATCCGGTACGCTTTCTTTTGTAAGTACAGCAACCAGCGGTTATGGTATTATTAATGTGGATTCGGCAACTGCATATCAAAGCATTGATGGTTTTGGTTACACTTTAACCGGCGGAAGCGCTTTACAGATCAATCATATGGATGCTGCATCAAGAGCGGCTTTACTGACTGAATTGTTTAGTACCAGTTCCATGGGAGTAAGTTATTTGCGTGTGAGTATTGGTGCATCCGATTTAAGTGCAACTGTTTTTAGTTACGATGATATGCCTGTGGGGATGACTGATCCAACGCTTGCCAATTTTAGTTTATCGCTGGATACGGTTGATGTGATTCCTGTTCTGAAACAAATTCTCACCATCAATCCAAGTATTAAAATAATGGGCTCGCCATGGAGCCCACCGGTTTGGATGAAGAGTAATGGCAGCTCAATAGGCGGAAGCTTATTGCCGGCGTATTATAGTGTGTATGCAAAGTATTTTGTAAAGTATATACAAGCCATGCAGGCAAAGGGTATTCCCATAAATGCAATCACCATTCAGAATGAACCGCAGCACGGTGGCAATAATCCCAGCATGCTGATGTCGGCAACAGAGCAAACTAATTTTATTAAAAATAACCTGGGCCCCGAATTTCAGGCTGCGGGCATTAGTACCAAAATTATTATCTGGGATCATAACTGCGACAATGCAAACTATCCCATCACTATTTTAAATGATGCAGCTGCCAAAGCATACATTGATGGTTCTGCTTTTCATCTGTATGGAGGAGATATTAGTGCTTTGTCGGCAGTTAAAGCAGCACATCCCGACAGGAACCTTTATTTCACCGAACAATGGACAAGTGGCAGCGGAAGTTTTGCCGGTGATCTGACCTGGCATATAAAAAATGTAATTATTGGCTCCATGCGTAACTGGAGCAAAGTGGCATTGGAGTGGAATCTCGCCAGCGACGCAACATTTGGCCCGCACACACCTGGTGGTTGTACCGAATGTAAAGGTGCTTTAATGGTTAATGGCACATTGGTACAAAGGAATGTGGGTTATTATATTATTGCCCACGCCAGCAAATTTGTACCGGCAGGTTCTGTGCGTATTGAAAGTAACCTGCTCACCAACCTGCCTAATGTAGCGTTTAAAACTCCTGCGGGTAACAAGGTTTTGATTGTGGTAAATGAAAGTGGAACAGCCCAGGGCTTTAATATTGGTTATAAAGGAAAATATGTTTTCACATCGCTGGTTTCAGGTGCTGTGGCAACCTATACCTGGTAGTAATTACGGGCATCATTGGCCGCTATATGATATTGAAACAAAAAAATAAACGCAGTGTATTGGTTATGCTGAGCCTGGTGGTCAGTGTGTTTGTATTGGTGCAATGTATGAACAATGCCGGTGAGAAAATAGAACAGGTTGTAAACTTTGCCGCTTATGCCGGTTCAGAAAAATGTATGAGCTGCCATAAAGATGTTTATGATAAGCATCTTAAAACTGCCCACTTTCTTACAGGGCAACCGGCAACGGAAAATTTTATAACAGGAAGTTTTAAAAAAGATAGTAACAGTTATTATTACAGTCCCGATATTTTAGTGCAAATGCAAAAAAGAGACAGCGGCCTTTACCAGGTCATTTATTATAAGGGAGAAGAAAAAATGGCCATCCGCAAGGATATTGTCATTGGCTCCGGTGTAATGGGGCAGTCCTTTTTAAACTGGCGCCACAACAGGCTTTTCCAAATGCCGGTTACTTATTTTACTGCCGCAGCACAATGGTCTAACAGTCCGGGTTTTCCAGAGGGGAAAGTTATGACCGATAGGCCAATTACTGCCCGTTGCCTTGAATGCCATGTTACTTACGCAGAAGGAAGTGGTGGTGATACGTTGGAGCCGGTAAATTTCAGCAGAGATAAAATCATTTATAGTGTTGGCTGCGAAAAATGCCACGGCCCTGCTGCAAAGCATGTTGAGTTTCAAACAAACAATCCAGCAGTAAAAACGGCAAGCTTTGTAATAAATCCTGCTAAGCTTAACAGGCAACAGCAACTGGATGTTTGTGCAGTTTGCCATGGTGGTAAAATGCAGAAAACAAAACCATCCTTTGCATTTGTACCGGGTAAAAACCTGGCAGATTATTTTATTATAGATAGTATCAATAACCTGTCGCTGGCAGGCGGCGAAGTGGAAATGCACGGCAACCAGTACGGCTTACTTAGAAAGAGTAAATGTTTTACGGCAACCAGCACCATGACCTGCAGCAGCTGTCACAACATTCATGAAAACGAAAGGGGAAAGACCGGATTGTTTTCTGCAAGGTGTATGAGTTGTCATCCATCAAACTCAGCAGGCTTTAAAACAGCAACCCATTTACTGGTAACAGGCATCGAAAAAAAATGTATCAATTGCCACATGCCTGCACAGGAATCCAGGGCCATTGCGGTTTACCTGCAGGGCGAAGAAAAGCCAAAGGCGGCATTGGTACGATCGCATTTCGTAGGCATGTATCCCGATGTAACAAAAAAAATATTGGACAACGAAAAATAAATCAACATGAATATCAAAAAAACCTGTTATTCTTTATTGTGTGTATTACTGGCGGCCTGTGCAGGCGAAAAAAAGGCAGACGGCCCAGCAACAGCTTTTAATACCGATGGAAAAAAAGTAGTTGTATATACTACAGCCGACAGCAGCAACCTTCGGCTATCAGCAACCGACACGCTGGACTTTAAGGACAAAGGCCAGCCTTTTGAAAACGAGATCAGTATTTTTGTTGACCCCGGTAAAACTTTTCAAACCTATTTTGGAATAGGCGCCGCATTAACTGATGCATCGGCAGAAACTTTTTATAAACTGCCAAAAGACAAGCAGCAGGAATTGATGACTGCTTATTTCAGCGCAGATAAAGGAATAGGCTACACAGTAGGAAGAACCAATATCAACAGTTGCGATTTCAGCAGTGATATGTACACATACGTAAAGGACGGCGACAAAGAATTAGCATCATTCAATATTGAGCATGATAGAAAATATAAAATACCATTTATTAAAGAAGCCATGATTGCTTCGGGTAATAAACTAAACCTGTTTGCCAGCCCCTGGAGCCCGCCAGCCTGGATGAAAGACAATAATGACATGCTGCAGGGTGGTAAACTGAAATCTGAATTTCATGACAACTGGGCCATGTACTTTACCAAATTTATTAAGGAGTATGAAAAAGCAGGCGTGCCGGTTTGGGGCATCACCATTCAGAATGAACCCATGGCAAAACAGCGCTGGGAAAGTTGTATATACACGGCCGAAGAAGAAAGAGATTTCTTAAAGGAACATTTAGGCCCCACCATGGAAAAAGAAGGATTGAAAGATAAAAAGATCATTGTGTGGGATCACAACAGGGATATGATTTACCAGCGGGCGCAAACTTATTTTGATGATCCCGAAGCTGCCAAATATATCTGGGGCATTGGTTTTCATTGGTACGAGGACTGGAGTGGCGGAACACCCATGTATGACAATCTGCGTAGGATTTATGAGGCTTATCCCGATAAGAATATTTTCTTCACTGAGGGTTGTGCGGAGAGTTTTGATTCAACACGTTACAATGCATGGGTACTGGGAGAAGAGTATGGCCGCAGCATGATCAACGATTTTAATAATGGCATGGTTGGCTTTACCGACTGGAATATTTTACTGGATGAAAAAGGCGGCCCCAACCATGTACAGAATTTTTGTTTTGCACCCGTGCATGGAGATACAAGAACAGGCCAGCTTATTTACACCAATGCCTATTATTACATCGGCCATTTTTCAAAATTTATAAAAGCAGGTGCTAAAAGAATTATCAGCAGCAGCAGCCGCAGCCAGTTACTTACCACCGCATTTAAAAATGAAGATGGAAAGATTGTAGTGGTGGTGATGAATCAAAGCAATATCAAAACGCCGTATAATTTATGGATCAATGGAAAGGCTGCTGCATGTACAGCGCTGCCGCATTCTATTTCAACACTTATTTTTTAAAACAGGTATTATGCAATTAAAACAAACAGCAACAGCCATATCAGCATCCGTATTTCTTTTATTGGGATGTGGTAAGGGAGACAGTGGCGGAGGCGGTACTACACCAACACCGCTGCCACCAACACCCATTGCATTATCTGTTGCAAAGATTGATAATACAACAGCTTTAACAGGATTCACCAATTATAATATTAAACTGAGCCCTGTCATACGGCTTTCTTTTAATAATGCAGTTGACAGGGCAACAGTTAGTTCCATTGCTGTTAAAGAAAATGGCAGTACTGCTGTTGGCGCAGGCTATGCTTATGAAAACGGCGATAGTACGGTAGTTATAAATCCATCTGCGGCACTAAAAGCATTAACCCGTTATACAGTTGATGGAGCTACTACTTTAAAATCCATTAAAGGCGGAGCGCTGACATCCGCATTCAGCATCAATATTGTTACACAAATAGATTCAACCGATAAATTTCCTGTAATCAGCGACAATGCCTTGCTTGATTTGATACAGCAACAAACCTTTAAATATTTTTGGGATTATGGCCACCCCGTAAGCGGCCTTGCCAGGGAACGCAGCAATGCAACACCGGAAACAGTCACCAGTGGTGGTTCTGGTTTTGGTATCATGGCAATACCCATTGGCATCAATAGAAATTTTATTACCCGTGCACAAGGTTTGGCAAGAATGCAGACCATCGTTTCATTTTTAAAAAATACAGCTCAAAAATTTCATGGAGCTTTTCCGCATTGGATGAACGGAACAACCGGTGCTGTAATTCCATTCAGCACCAAAGATGATGGAGCCGACCTGGTGGAAACATCTTACTTAATGGCCGGCCTTTTAACGGCAAGGCAATATTTTAATGGGGCAGATGCAACTGAAACAAATCTGCGCAGCGATATAAATACTTTGTGGAATGCAGTAGAGTGGAACTGGTTTCGCCAGGGCGGGCAAAATGTTTTGTACTGGCATTGGAGCCCTGCGTACGCATGGCAAATGAATGTGAAAATAAGCGGATGGAATGAGTGTTTGATAACGTACATACTGGCAGCTTCTTCAACCACATTTGGTATTCCGCAGGTTGTATATAAAGAAGGTTATGCAAGGCTGGGTGCTATGCAAAATGGAAATACTTATTATGGCTATCAATTGCCATTGGGCGCTGCAAATGGAGGGCCTTTATTCTTTGCACATTATTCTTTCCTTGGTATCAATCCAACAGGATTGAGTGATATGTATGCAAACTATCAAACACAAACAACCAATCATACCAAGATAAATTACGAGTACTGTAAGGCAAATCCCAAAGTATTTTTTGGTTACAGTAATTTATGCTGGGGTTTAACAGCAAGCGATGTACAGGGTGGTTATAACTCCAATGAGCCAGGCAATGATATCGGTACCATTTCGCCAACAGCCGCTATTTCATCTTTCCCTTACACACCAACAGAAAGTATGAATGCGCTTAAATTCTTTTATTATAAACTGGGTGATAAAGTGTGGAAACAATATGGTTTTGTAGATGCATTCTCATTAAAAGATCTCTGGTATGCCGATTCTTTTTTGGCCATTGACCAGGGACCGGAAATTATCATGATAGAAAATTACCGTAGCGGATTGATCTGGAATTTACTGACCAGTTGCCCTGAAGTGAAGAACGGGATGAAGAATGTGTTAGGATTTACGGCACCTTATTTATAAATCTTGTAAGCTTTTATGAAAAGAAAATCCAGTATTTTTTTTGTTGTCGTTTTGTTGATGTGCGCCTGTAAACAAGGGCAAAAATCAGCCGTACAAAAAAATAATGCTGCACAAAATATATCTCTAGCTGCAGAAGATACTGCTTTGTTTCGCCAGGTGCAGCAGCAAACCTTTCAGTATTTCTGGAATGGGGCAGAACCGGTAAGCGGTATGGGTAGAGAAAGAATTCATACTGATAACATGTATCCTGATAACGATCAAACCGTAGTTACCAGTGGTGGTTCAGGTTTTGGTGTAATGGCCATATTGGTTGGTATTGAAAGAGGTTTTGTTGGCAAAGAAGCAGGAAGAAAACATTTGGAAAAGATTGTTCACTTTTTAGAAACAGCTGATCGCTTTCACGGTGCCTGGCCACATTGGTGGAATGGTGAAACAGGCAAAGTAGTTCCTTTTGGGAAAAAAGACAATGGTGGCGACCTGGTAGAAACATCCTTCATGGTACAGGCATTGCTTTGCGTAAGGCAATATTATCAAAATGGTAATGCCGAAGAAAAAGCTTTAGCGGCAAGAGTTGATAAATTATGGAAAGAAGTGGAGTTTGATTGGTACCGCAATGGAAAAAATGTTTTGTACTGGCATTGGAGCCCTACTTATGCATGGGAAATGAATTTTCCGGTGCATGGGTATAATGAATGCCTGATCATGTATGTGCTTGCTGCTTCTTCGCCCACACATGGCGTAGATGCAGAAGTTTACCACGAAGGCTGGGCAGAGAATGGGAAAATAAATGATGTGAACAAGCCTGACGGTATTGTAGCAAACTATCAATACAAATTGCAAATGAAGCACCAGGGCGATGCCTGGAATGGTGGCCCTTTGTTTTGGGCGCATTATTCTTATTTGGGTTTAGATCCGCACGGATTAAAGGATAAATATGCCGATTACTGGAAAGAGAATACAATGCAGGCTTTGATCAATTATCAATGGTGTGTTGATAATCCGAATAAATTCAAAGGCTATGGTGCTGATAGCTGGGGATTAACTTCCAGTTATTCTGTAAAAGGATATGCAGGCCATGCACCAACTACAGAAAGAGATCTTGGAGTAATTTCTCCAACAGCGGCGCTCTCATCTTTTCCTTATACGCCACAGCAATCGATGGCCGCTATGAAACATTGGTATAATGACATGAAGAGTAAATTATGGGGCCCGTATGGTTTTTACGATGCTTTTAGTGAACAGGATAACTGGTACCTGCCACGTTACCTTGCCATTGACCAGGGACCTGTTGTGGTGATGATGGAAAATTATCGCAGCGGCTTGCTTTGGAAATTATTTATGAGTTGCCCCGAAATAAAAGCAGGTTTAAAGAAATTAAATTTTGAAAGCCCTTATTTAAAATAAATATGAAACAGGTAATTACACTCGTATTTTTTTTGACCACCGTATTCTTTGCAAAAGCGCAGACAGAAGTAAAAGTGATGAGTTATAATATTCGTCTTGACTTAAAAAGCGATGGCGAAAACTGGTGGGAGAAAAGAAAAGATAGAGTAGCAGGGCTGGTGAATTATTACGAAGCTGATTTTGTTGGCCTGCAGGAAGTAGTGCACAATCAATTACTGTATTTAAAAGACAGCCTGCGTGGTTACAATTTTATAGGCGCTGGCAGAGATGATGGAAAAGAAGCGGGTGAATATTCCTGTATATTTTACCGGAAGGATAAATATACTGTGGTTGAGCAATCAACTTTCTGGTTATCACCCACACCCGATGTGCCATCCAAAGGATGGGATGCAGCATTGAACAGGGTTTGCACTTACGGGCTATTTAAAAATACCAAGACAAAAAAATTGGTCTGGGTTTTTAATACGCATTTCGATCACATGGGTAAACTGGCCCGTTTGGAATCAGCGAAGCTGATCATAAAAAAGATCAACGAACTCAACACAAAAAATTATCCTGTTATTGTAACCGGTGATTTTAATTCAAAACCCGATGCCGAACCGGCGCAATATATGATGGCTAATATGCTAAACAGCCGCAACATCAGCAAACTGGTGTATGGCAATATTGATACCTGGAATGCTTTTAAGTTTAATGAAAAACCGGATGGCTGCATTGATTATATTTTTGTTTCGAGAGATGAACGTATCACTGTTTCAAAATTTGCAACCATCACCGATTCTTATGATATGAAATATCCTTCAGATCATTTCCCTGTTCTGGCAACCATAAATATTGATAAATGAAATTGAAGTACATAATCCTGTTTTGTTTTTTGATAAGCGGGCAGTTGAAAGCCCAGCAAAAAACCTACTGTAATCCCATCAACCTGGATTATGGTTATACTCCCATTCCCAATTTTAGCGAATGGGGAAAACACCGTGCCACGGCCGATCCTGTTATTGTAAATTACAAAGGCGATTATTATTTGTTCAGTACCAATCAATGGGGATACTGGTGGAGCAGCGATATGCTGAAATGGAATTTCGTTTCCAAAAAATTTCTTCGTCCCTGGAATGGTGGTGTGTACGATGAATTATGTGCACCGGCTGTTGGTATTGTTGGCGATACGATGATCGTTTTTGGATCAACCTATACCAGCAAGTTTACTTTATGGATGAGCACCAACCCAAAGGCCAATGAATGGAAACCATTGGTTGATTCTTTTGATATTGGGGGCTGGGATCCTGCTTTTTTTACAGACGATGATGGCAGGCTGTACATGTACAACGGCAGCAGCAATGTATATCCATTGTATGGTGTGGAGTTGAATCGAAAGACTTTTCAGCCAATTGGTACAAGAAAAGAAATGTATATGCTACAGGGCTGGCGTTATGGTTGGCAGCGTTTTGGCGAATTGATGGACAATACCTTTTTAGATGCTTTTATAGAAGGGGCAACCATGACCAAGCATAATGGAAAATATTATTTACAGTATGGTGCACCTGGCACCGAGTTCAGCGGCTATGCCGATGGAGTGGTAGTTGGCGATAACCCGCTTGGTGGCTTTACGCCGCAATCAGATCCTTTAAGTGCCAGGATGGGAGGCTTTTCACGTGGTGCAGGACATGGCTCTACTTTTATGGACAGGCAGAACAATTACTGGCATGTATCAACAAGCATTGTCTGCGTTAAAAATACTTTTGAAAGAAGGATCGGTATCTGGCCGGCCGGCTTTGATAAAGATGATGTGATGTGGTGCAATACCTCGTTTGGTGATTA
>JAOAUI010000380.1:18386-42016 GCA_030157685.1 Ferruginibacter sp.
CGGCCGGCTTTGATAAAGATGATGTGATGTGGTGCAATACCTCGTTTGGTGATTATCCACATTATCTTCCAGCCTCCCCAAACCCCTCCGAAGGAGGGGCTTTAGACCCTGGCAATTTTAAAAATCTCTCTAAAGAATCAAGGTCTGGAATCCCCCCTTTGGGGGGTGGGGGGGCTTTTGCAGGTTGGTATTTACTGAACTATAAAAAACCGGTTACCGTTTCATCAACCTTAGGCAGTTTTTATGCAAACAATGCAGTTGACGAAAGTATAAAAACTTACTGGAGTGCAGTAAGTGCCGATAAAGGAGAGTGGATACAAACTGACCTGGGTAATGTTTCAACCGTTAATGCCATACAAATAAATTATGCCGACCAGGATGCTGAATTTTTGGGCAAACAAACAACCACCTACCATCAGTACAAAATTTATTCATCGTCTGATGGAAAAAAATGGGATGTACTGATTGATAAAAGCAATAACAAAACAGATGTTCCGCATGATTATGTTGAACTGGAAAAGCCGGTGCAGGCAAGGTTTATTAAGCTGGAGAATATCCACATGCCCACCGGTAAATTTGCCATCAGCGGCTTGCGTGTTTTTGGAAACGGCAATGGCAAAAAACCGGATGCAGTCAAAAACCTGATTGTACTACGAACCGAAAAAGACAAACGCAGTGCTTACATCAAATGGCCTCCGGTTGATAATGCATTTGCTTACAACCTGTATTACGGAACTGCACCTGATAAATTGTACAACAACATTATGGTTCACGATTTAAATGAATACTGGTTTAAAGCCATGGACAGCCAGAAGCCTTATTACTTTACTATTGAAGCCATTAATGAGAACGGTGTTTCAGAAAAAACAAAAATCCAGAAAGTTGAGTAAATTATTTTTGAGAACGGTTATAGTTTTATTGTTTGCATTTGCTTACACAACTGCATCCGCACAGCCATTTGCCAACGAGATCGCTGCATTTAAAAAGCAGGATTCTGTTTCTTTTCCACCTGCTAAAGCCATTCTGTTTGTTGGTAGTTCTTCTTTCAGGATGTGGAAGGATGTACAGGGTGATTTCCCTGGCTACACAATCATCAACCGTGGTTTTGGCGGCTCTGCACTTCCGGATGTAATCCGTTATGCCAATGATATCATCCTTCCATACAAGCCAAAACAAATACTTATTTATTGTGGCGAGATTGATTTTGCCGGCAACGATACGCTTTCACCCACGCAGGTTACGCAGCGCTTTATAGAACTCTTCACTATCATCAGGAGCAGGTATAAAAAAGTGCCCATTGCTTATGTATCTATGAAGCCAAGCCCTTCAAGAGCAAAGCTGTTGGTAAAATATGAAGCAGGCAATGCGATGATAAAAGAATTTATGGAAAAGAAAAAGCGAACTGCTTATATAGATGTGTATCATGCTATGTTAGCTGAAGACGGTTCACCCATGCCGGATATTTTTCTGCAGGATAAGCTGCACATGAATGCAAAAGGATACAGCATCTGGCAAAAAATAATTGAACCTTATTTACTGAAATAATAAAAATCACCACACATGAAATTGTTACAAAGACTGTTTATTGTTTTGCTGGTTGCCGGTTCATTCGGGGCAACCGCACAACTTGTCCCGACACTTCGGGAGGATGCAAAAATGAAAACCTTCATCGATGCACTGATGAAGCAAATGACACTGGAAGAAAAACTGGGGCAGCTGAACCTGCCCGGATCGGGTGATATTGTTACCGGACAGGCTGGCAATTCGGATATTGCAAAAAAAATTGAACAGGGAAAAGTGGGAGGCCTGTTCAACATTAAATCTGTTGCCAAGATCAAAGAAGTGCAAAAGCTGGCAGTTGAAAAGAGCCGTTTAAAAATTCCGTTGATGTTTGGTATGGATGTGATACATGGTTATGAGACCGTGTTTCCTATTCCACTGGGATTGAGCTGCAGCTGGGATATGGACCTGGTAAAACGCAGTGCACAAATTGCAGCCGGCGAAGCCAGTGCTGATGGTATCAACTGGACCTTTTCGCCCATGGTGGATATTGCCCGTGATGCCCGATGGGGAAGGATTGCAGAAGGCAGTGGTGAAGATCCTTACCTGGGTTCGCAAATTGCCAAAGCCATGGTTGCGGGTTACCAGGGAACCGATTACTCAAAAAATAATACCATCATGGCCTGCGTAAAACATTATGCATTATATGGTGCAGCCGAAGCCGGCCGTGATTATAATACAACCGATATGAGCCGCCAGCGGATGTACAATGATTATTTTCCGCCCTACAAAGCAGCGGTAGATGCCGGTGTAGGAAGTGTGATGGCATCTTTTAACGAAGTGGATGGTGTGCCGGCAACGGCTAATAAATGGCTGATGACTGATGTGCTTCGCAAACAATGGGGCTTTAAAGGTTTTGTTGTTACAGATTATACCGGCATCACCGAAATGGTTGATCATGGGATAGGCGATACACAAACCGTTGCAGCAAGGGCATTGATGGCAGGCATTGATATGGATATGGTGAGCGAAAGTATCTTAAACAGATCACCGCAATCACTAAAGGAAGGTAAAGTAACCATGGCTCAGATTGATGCAGCCTGCAGAAGGATATTGGAAGCGAAATATAAACTGGGCCTGTTCAGCGATCCATATAAATATTGTGATGAGAACCGTGCAAAGAATGAGATTTTTACTGATGCCAACAGGAAACAGGCCAGGTTAACTGCGGCACAAAGTTTTGTATTGCTTAAAAACCAAAACAACATCTTACCATTAAAGAAAACGGGCAGTATTGCATTTATAGGCCCGTTGGCCGATAACAAAGTAAATATGCCGGGCACCTGGAGTGTGGCTGCCAATTTTTCAAAAGCAACATCGGTATTAACCGGTTTGAAGGAAACAGTGGGTGATAAAGTGAAGATATTGTATGCAAAGGGATCAAACCTGGATGCAGACAGTGCATTTGAAGAAAGGGCAACCATGTTTGGTAAATCACTCGGAAGAGATAAGCGTAGTGCTGCGGTAATATTACAGGAGGCGCTGGATGTAGCCAGCCAGGCGGATATGATCGTTGCAGTGTTGGGCGAATCAGCAGAAATGAGCGGTGAATCATCAAGCAGAACAAACATAGAAATACCCGAAATACAAAAAGACCTGTTGAAGGCTTTATTAAAAACAGGTAAGCCCGTTGTATTGGTTTTGTTTACCGGCAGGCCACTTGTGTTGAAATGGGAAAATGAAAATGTACCGGCCATATTAAATGTATGGTTTGGTGGCAGCGAAGCCGGTTATGCCATTGCCGATGTATTGTTTGGAGATGTAAATCCTTCGGGAAAACTAACCACCACTTTTCCGCAGAACATCGGCCAGGTGCCTATGTATTATGCCACTAAAAATACCGGGCGCCGGTTGGACAATACCAAATGGTTTGAAAAATTCCGTTCCAATTATTTAGATGTATCCAATGATCCTGTGTATCCATTTGGATTTGGATTGAGTTATACTTCATTTAAATACAGCGATATCAAACTCAGCAGCACTTCATTAAAAGGTAATCAGACATTAACGGCTTCGGTTACTATAACCAACACAGGCAATTATGATGGTAAGGAAGTGGTGCAATTATACATTCGGGATCTGGTGGGTAGCGTAACCAGGCCGGTAAAGGAATTGAAAGGATTTCAGAAAGTAGCTTTAAAAGCGGGAGAGACTAAAACAGTTTCATTCAGCATCAGTCCGGAAGATCTTAAATTCTATAATTATGATCTGAAGTATGATTGGGAGCCTGGAGAATTTGTAATTATGATTGGAGGAAATTCAAAAGATGTTAAAATGGGCAGTGTTACCTGGAATAAATAATTTCAGCAAAACTCTTCATGCAATTCAAAAGGGCAAACAGGTTGAAAAAATGTATTGTAATAAGCGGATTTCTTTTGCTGCCGGCACTGCTGATGTCGCAGGGGCTTTTAATGAATACGCAAAACCGTGTTACAACCAGTTTAAATGGTTTATGGAACTATATAGTGGATCCATATGAAACAGGTTATTACAGCTTTCATGCAGAAATCTATGACCAGAAAAATCCTTCATCTTCAGCTGCCTTTTATAATAATTACCATCAAAAAAACAAGGCTGAACTGGTAGAATATGATTTTGATAAATCTCCGGTATTGAAAGTGCCGGGAGACTGGAACACACAAAAGGAAAATCTCTTTTATTATGAAGGCACCATCTGGTATAAAAGATCTTTTGATTATAATTTAAAAGAAAACAACAGGCTGTTTGTTTATTTTGGTGCCGTAAATTATAAAGCAGAAGTGTATTTAAACGGAAAAAAGCTGGGCATACATGAGGGTGGCTTTACTTCCTTCAATTACGAAATCACATCACTGGTAAAACAAAAAAATAATTACCTAATATTAAAAGTTGATAACAGACGGATGAAAGATGCCGTACCTGCAGCCAATACTGATTGGTGGAACTATGGTGGAATTACCAGGGATGTAATGCTGATAGAAGAACCTGCTGTTTTTGTTCAGGATTATTCCATTCAACTTAAAAAGGGAACCAATAGAACCATTGCCGGGTTTATTAAACTGAACGGAATAACAAAAGACGAAAAAGCCGTCATAAGTATACCGGAAATAAATGTGGAAAAAGAGATCCAGCTTACTGTTGGTGGAAATGCGGTGTTTGAGATTGAAGCAGGGAATCAAATCAGTTATTGGTCTCCTGAATCACCAAAACTGTATAAAGTTTCTGTTAAAACAGCCTATCAATTGATACATGATGAAATTGGTTTTAGAACGATAGAAACAAAGGGGCCGGATATTTTGCTAAATGGCAAACCGGTTTTTTTACGGGGCATTTGTATGCATGAAGAAATAAACGGACGGCGGGCAAACGGCAAAGCAGATGCCGTTAAACTTTTATCCCTGTCAAAAGAATTGGGTTGTAATTATGTGCGGCTGGCGCATTATCCGCACAGCGAATATATGTTGCGCATGGCCGATAAAATGGGACTGATGGTTTGGGAGGAGATACCTGTTTACTGGACCATTGATTTTACAAATAGAGCAACTTACCTGAATGCGCAAAATCAATTAACAGAAGTTATAACAAGGGATAAAAACAGGGCCAGTGTGATCATCTGGTCTGTTGCCAATGAAACTCCTTTATCAGAAGCGAGAAATACTTTCCTACACGATCTCATAAGCCATACCAAAACGCTTGATACTACCAGGCTGATCAGTGCAGCACTGCTAACCCGAAATGAAAAAGGCGTTGGAATTATTGACGATAAAATCGGCGAATGGCTGGATATTATTTCTTTTAATCAGTACAGGGGATGGTATGGCGGCGATTTGGCAACAGCCCCCGATGCAAAATGGACCACACCGTATAATAAACCGGTAATTGTTTCAGAATTTGGGGGAGATGCCAAACAGGGGCTGCATGGCCCAAAGGAAGAAAGATGGAATG
Organism: Ferruginibacter sp.; assembly: GCA_030157685.1. Lineage (GTDB taxonomy): Bacteria > Bacteroidota > Bacteroidia > Chitinophagales > Chitinophagaceae > Ferruginibacter. The sequence goes on from JAOAUI010000380.1 coordinate 23,871, forward strand.
AAGAATTCCAGGAATATCTGTATCAGCAAAATTTACAGATGATCGAAAAGATTCCCAACCTACGGGGCATAAGCCCCTGGATACTTACAGATTTCAGATCGCCCAGAAGGATGTTGCCTGGTATACAGGATGGGTTTAACAGAAAAGGATTGGTTTCTGATAAGGATAAAAAGAAGAAAGCGTTTTTTTTGATGCAGGCTTATTATAAAAAACTGGCGCTGCAGTATAACAGATAAATATCAGCATAAACCAGAATGGAATGATGAAAAGAAAATTAAGTATTAACCTGTGTGTATTGCTTATGGCAACGACACTGTTCTTTTCTGCAACAGCACAACAAAAATCAATCAGTCAAAAAGTTGATTCGGTATTACGGCTAATGACGCTGGAAGAAAAGGTAGGCCAGCTTAATCAATACAACGACGACTGGAATGCAACCGGCCCGGTTACATTAGACAGTACCAAAAAGCAACAGGTGCTTAAAGGACAGGTAGGTTCATTATTAAATTGTGTGGGTACACAGAGAACAAGAACCTGGCAGCAGATTGCCATGCAGTCACGATTAAAAATCCCTTTGTTATTTGGGCAGGATGTTATCCATGGATACAAAACAACATTCCCTATTCCTTTGGCTGAAGCATGCAGCTGGGATATGGATGCCATTCAGTTATCTGCAAGAACAGCCGCTAAAGAAGCAAGTGCTGCAGGCATCAACTGGACCTTTGCACCCATGGTTGATATTGCCCGTGATCCCCGCTGGGGAAGGGTTATGGAAGGAGCCGGGGAAGACCCTTACCTGGGTTCTAAAATTGCATACGCCAGGGTAAAAGGTTTCCAGGGCAATAAGCTGGGCGATATTAATTCGCTGATGGCCTGTGCCAAACATTTTGCTGCTTATGGTGCGGCCATTGGTGGCCGTGATTATAACTCGGTGGACATGAGCGACCGCCTTTTGTGGGAAGTGTACCTGCCTCCCTTTAAAGCAGCACTTGATGCCGGCGCTGCTACCTTCATGAATTCATTCAATGATCTGAATGGAGTGCCTGCAACCGGTAATAAATATCTGCAACGTGATATCCTCAAAGGGAAATGGAACTTCAAAGGTTTTGTGGTAAGCGACTGGGGGTCGGTTGGCGAAATGATAAAGCATGGCAATGTAAGCAATGAATACGAGGCGGCTTTAGCTGCCATTACCGCCGGAAGCGATATGGACATGGAAAGCCGTTGCTACAAAAATAATTTAGCGCAACTGGTAAAAGATAAAAAAGTACCGGTTGCATTAATTGATGATGCCGTAAAAAGAATTTTACGCAAGAAATTTGAACTGGGATTGTTTGATGATCCCTATAAATTCTGCAATTCGGAAAGGGAACAGGCTGCATTAAATAACCCGGTACATACACAAATTGCAAGGGAAATGGCTGCAAAAAGTATTGTGCTGCTGAAGAATGAGAATAATCTTTTACCCTTATCAAAAAACACAAAGACCATTGCTTTTATTGGCCCGCTTGTAAAAGCGGTAAAACAAAACAAAGGCTTTTGGGATGTGGAAGTACCTGGTGTTGATTCGAACTTTATTGTATCGCAGTGGGAAGGTTTAGAAAATAAAGTTGCTGCAGGCACAACATTGCTTTATGCAAAGGGTTGCGAAATTGAAGGCGATGATAAAAGCGGTTTTGCGGAAGCGGTTGAAGCTGCAAAAAAAGCAGATGTGGTAATACTGAGTATAGGCGAAAGAAGGGATATGAGCGGCGAAGCAAAAAGCCGCAGCAATATTAATATACCCGGTGTGCAGGAAGATCTGTTAAAAGAACTTTTAGCCACCGGAAAACCGGTTGTTGTATTGATCAACGCAGGCAGGCCGCTGGTATTTAATTATACCGCCAACAATGCGCCGGCCATTTTATACACCTGGTGGCTGGGCAGCGAGGCCGGTAATGCCATTGCTGATGTGTTGTTTGGCGATTACAACCCTTCTGCAAAACTGCCCATCAGTTTTCCTTACAGTGTGGGGCAGATACCTATTTACTACAGCCATTTTAATACCGGGCGCCCGGCAACAAATGACACAAACCGTAATTACAATTCATCTTATAACGACCTGTCTGTTTTTCCCAGGTATGAATTTGGTTATGGGTTAAGTTATACCAGTTTCCAGTACAGTAACCTGCAGTTAAGTAAAAATAAAATAAAGCATAATGAACAAATACTGGTTTCATGTACCATTACCAACACGGGCAGTTTTGCCGGTGAAGAAACTGTTCAATTGTATATAAGAGATAAAACCGGCTCCATTGTGCGGCCTGTAAAAGAGTTGAAGGATTTTAAAAAAATAAAACTGGCTGCCGGAGATACCAAAACGGTGATCTTTATCATCAACAGGGAAAAACTTTCCTTTTACAATCAGCAACTGCGTTGGGTGGCAGAGCCCGGCGATTTTGAATTGATGATCGGCGCATCATCCAGGGATATCAGGTTGAAAGATGAATTCGAGTTGCTGAATTAATACATGTATTTCATTAGAAGAACATTTACCGGCATAATGGTTTTGCCGGAACATCCGCATAACCTAAACATAACATAGCCTGCCATAAAACATGGTTAACTTTAATACAAACCTCAGCATATGAACTGGACTGTATTAATCATTTTTGGCATCCTCGCCATTGCATTGATCATTTTCCTGGTAGTGCGAAATCAAAAAGATGAAAAAGTTTTCGAAGATCAGATCAATAACGATTACCATAAAACAAAGGATGAAGAAAATGATGCAGAAATAGATGAAGTGACAAAATAATACCAATAGGCCAATGGCTATAGTATAGCAGCAGCCACTACAACTTAACCTTCACATAACAGTAGCGTAAACATTTGTTTACACGCATTGCCTCACTTTGCAATAACTACTAACCAACATTTTTTTATGAAAAATGTACAATACTTTTTTCTGAATCTTTCTGTAAGACTTTTTTTGCCTATGCTTTCGGCTTTTTATCCGCCTCTGAAATTTTTTAAAATCCATTAATGGATAAAATAAAAAAGCGGAAGCTGGATATTTTGGTTCTCTCCGATGTTCACCTTGGTACTTATGGTTGCCATGCAAAGGAATTATTGCGATATCTGAAAACGGTAAAACCCAAAACAGTCATACTTAATGGCGATATCATAGATATATGGCAGTTTAGCAAAAGATACTGGCCCAAAAGCCATATGAAAGTGGTAAAGCAACTGATGAACTGGATGAGCAAGGGTGTTAAAATGTATTATATAACCGGCAACCATGATGAAATGCTGCGCAAGTTTGTTGGGTTTAAAATGGGCTCACTTAAAATTGTAAATAAAGTTATACTGGAACTGGATAACGGCAAGACAGCCTGGTTTTTTCATGGCGATGTGTTTGATGTAACCATGCAGCACAGCAAATGGCTGGCAAAGCTGGGAGCCGTAGGATACGATACCCTGATTCATATCAACAGGGTAGCCAATTTTATTTCGGAGAAAATATTTAAGAAAGGAAAACTGTCTTTATCTAAAAAAATAAAGAACAGTGTTAAGAGCGCTGTAAAATTCATCAACAGTTTTGAACAGACTGCTGCAGATATCGGCATCAGCAATCAGTATGATTATGTTGTTTGCGGGCATATACATCAACCCGAAATGCGGGAAATAGAAAATGAACATGGAAAGATCATGTACCTGAACAGCGGAGACTGGATTGAGAATTTAACAGCTTTAGAATATGTGGATGGCGAATGGAAAATTTACCGTTACGATGAAAATGAAATGCAGCAATTGATTGAACACAGTATTGAAGAAGATGAACTGAACAACACACAGCTTTTTGATAATATGCTGGAGGAATTTAACCTGATGAAACAATGAAGATACTTTACGCCATACAGGGAACCGGCAACGGACATTTAAGCAGGGCACGTGATATTATACCCATTCTGCAGCAAAAGGGCGAGCTGGATATTTTGGTGAGCGGCATACAGGCGGATGTTGAACTTCCTTACCCGGTAAAATATAAATTTAAAGGCCTGAGTTTTATTTTTGGAAAGAATGGCGGTATAGATCTGCTTGCTACATACAGGAAGAGTAATTTAAAGCAACTGTACAACGAAATAAAAAGCCTGCCCATTGATGAGTATGACCTGGTGATAAATGATTTTGAACCGGTAAGTGCCTGGGCCTGTAAGATAAAGCACAAGGAATGTGTGGGGCTAAGCCACCAGGCAGCTGTGATCAATAAAAAATCGCCCAAACCAAAAAAGAAAGACATGATTGGTAAAGCAGTACTGAATAATTATGCACCTGTTACTGCTGCCTATGGCTTTCATTTTGGTGCATACGACAAGGATATTTTTACGCCCGTGATAAGAAGCCAGGTAAGAGAAGCAAAACCTGAAAACAAAAAGCACTATACCGTTTACCTGCCTGCATACAGCGATGAACGGATTATTAAAATATTGGGCGAAATAAAAAACATTCAGTGGCAGGTGTTCAGCAAACATACAAAAAAGGAGTACAAAGAAAAGAATATACACATAAGGCCAATAAACAACGAAGCATTTATCGAAAGCTTTATAAATTGTACCGGTGTGCTTTGTGGTGCAGGTTTTGAAACACCTGCGGAGGCATTGTATTTGAAAAAGAAACTGATGGTAATACCCATGAAAGGCCAGTACGAACAGCAATGCAATGCAGCTGCTTTAAAAACTATGAGTGTACCGGTCATTAAAAGCCTGAAGAAAAAACACCTCGATACAATTAAAGACTGGACCGCTAAAGACCAGCACATAATTGTTAACTATCCGGATACCACCCAAAGGATAATTAACATGATCATTAAAAAGCATGGAAATACAGGTGATAAAAAACCTGCTGCATTAGGCGAGGGTATTTATTCAATAAAAAAATTAAAAGAAAAAAGCCTGGGAAAAATATTAAATCAACTTGCTGAATAAGGATTATGCTTTTTACAAAAAATGATTTTGGTGCCGATTTTAAATGGGGCGTTTCAACTGCGGCTTACCAGATAGAGGGTGCTCACAATGCAGATGGCAAAGGGCCCAGTATCTGGGATACTTTTACACAGCGAAAGAAAAAAATATTTAATAATGATCATGGAAATATAGCCTGTGACTATTATAAGCACTATGCAGAGGATATTGCACTTATATACAAACTCAATATCCCCAATCACCGGTTCTCTATTTCGTGGAGCCGTATTTTACCAAATGGTATTGGTGCAGTTAATCACAAAGGCATTGATTTTTATAACCGGGTGATAGATTTTTGTCTGGAACTGGGCATTGAACCCTGGATAACAATTTATCACTGGGATTTGCCTGAAGCATTGCAGCAAAAAGGTGGTTGGGCAAACCGTGAAATTATACACTGGTTCAGTTATTTTGTTGATTGCTGCATAAAACATTTTGGCGACCGGGTTAAATACTGGATGGTGTTGAACGAGCCAATGGTTTTTACAGGCGCCGGTTATTTTTTGGGTGTACATGCGCCGGGCAAAAAAGGGTTAAGCAGTTTCCTGGCTGCTGCACATCATGCTGCCATGTGCCAGGCCGAAGGCGGAAGGATCATCAAATCGCTACGCAGTGATTGTAAAGTGGGAACTACTTTTTCTTATTCGCATATTGAACCATACAGGCATTATGATGAAAGGGATAACAAAGCTGCCGCAAAAGTGGATGCGCTGCTTAACCGGATGTTTTTAGAACCCTTGCTGGGCATGGGGTATCCAACAGATGCACTGAAGATATTGGAGCGTATTGACAGGTTCATGCACCCACACGATGAAAAGAAACTGGCTTTTGATATGGATTTTATAGGCCTGCAGAATTACACCCGTGAGTTTGTAAGTTATGCACCGCTGATGCCTTTTGTAAAAGCTAAGATCATAAAAGCCAGCAAAAGAAATGTAGAACATACATTGATGGATTGGGAAGTGTATCCACCCAGTATTTACAATGCGTTAAAACGCCTGCACAGTTATGGTACGATCAATGAAATTATTGTTACTGAAAACGGAGCTGCTTTTAACGATAGTTATGAAGAGGACAGGGTGGATGATTACAAAAGGGTTAAATTTTTGCAGGACTATATTGCTCAGGTTTTACTGGCAAAAAGAGAAGGAGTAAATGTAAATGGTTATTTTATCTGGACACTGCTCGATAATTTTGAATGGGCAGAAGGCTATTACCCAAAATTTGGATTGGTGAATGTAGATTTTAAAACACAGCGCAGAACGGTTAAAAATTCCGGCAGGTGGTTTAGCCAGTTTTTACAAAATACTTTGTCTGTATCAAAAGAAGTGTGGAATAAAGAAAGATACGGGTTGATATAATGATTGTTTAATGATGCGTTTACTTTCTGATTATAAACTGCATGTAATTTTATGATGCAGTTACTATATATATAAAACTATAACCCCGGTTTATTGTAACCCGGGGTTTGGTTTTAAAATATAACTCTTCATGCGCCATATATAAAAGTACCTGCAGGTTTTCCCGCTTCTTTTTTGCTCAATGATCTGTGGGGGAATTACCGTTTTAAAAAATCCGGAATACAGGGCAGCTGCATCTATATAATTGTTTGAAGGTACGATGCAGTAAGCATCATCACCGGGTTTCATTTTTGTACGCTCATTATTTATCCAGGCATATTGGTGTATCTCGTTTGTATCGCCCATGGCAATAAAATCTTTTTGTACGGGCATGGCCACATAATAATCAATATGCGATGCCGGAAACCATTTATTGCTGATGATCAATGCATCGGTTTTCATACTGCCGCTTTGCAGGTCGGCTTTAACCAGCCTTTCAAAATCATTTTTGAAACTTTTCCAGCCATACATATCTAAAGTAAAATCGCCTTCGCCAAATTTCAGTTTATCTTTTTTGTTGCCTAAACTGCCGGGCATAAAATTGATGAGTATTACACCGGCAACAATAACCAGTAATTGAAAGCCAAAGGCTGCCAGCAATGGTTTGGGCAAAAATCTTTTTTCAAAACCTGTAGTTATTTTTCGCCTGCTGAAATAACAGGCTGTTAATAAAACCAATCCGTAATAGGCAGGGCCGGTCCAGTGCGGCAATACATTTTTAAATAAAGAAATACCGGTTGCAATAATGATAAGGGGTAAGCTGCAATACAAAAGCAACCTTTTATGTGATGTTGAAAGGGGCAGGTTATTCTTAAAAGCTGCAACAGTTGATACAATGAGGAAAAAGAAAATGATTGGGTTGCTGTAAAAGACCTGGCCGCCTGTAAAAGTTAAAAAAGAACCGATATCTATTCCGCCATTTGTTATATTAACCCTGTTGCTGTGGTATAAATAAGTTACAAAGTGGTGGTTGATATTCCATTTTATAACAGGAAAAAATAACAGCAACGAAATAAAACCCGAGAGATATAAAGCAGGCTCCTTCAGCCATTTACGGTTATATTGTATGATATACAATAATAACCCAAGCCATAAGAAAACTGTATGTATTTTGCAAAGCAACCCAATGCCTGCTACAACCCCAAACAATAAAAGCTTTCTTTTTTGTGTACGGTTTATGCGGTTATATTTTGTAATGCTGATCAGTAAATAAATACCGGCAGCCCAGCAAACCATTTGTGGCGAATCGGGTAAAATAAATGTGCCGGCAATAATACTGCCATAAAGCGTGGCTGTATATATTAAAGCCGCTAAAAAACCGGTATATGCATTGTTTAATTTACTGCCGCTTAAAAAAATAAACCAGGTAGTAATGGCTGCAGAAATAATAGCGCCGGAACGGATAAATAGTTCGTTATCGAAATAAAGATTGGCAGTGGTAAAACGAATCAGCCAGCCAACAATGGGCGGATGATCAAAATAATTCCACTGCAGGTATTGAGCATACATCCTGTAATACACTTCATCATTGCCCAGCTCAATACAGTATGCAGTAATGCAACGTATCAGCGTTGCAATGATAATCAGCAGCAGTGTTTTCTTTTTGTAATTCAATATATACAGTTAGACAGGCAACCAGCTTTATTCCGGCTTGTAATTGTTGATGCTTACCCGGCCTGCATGGCAGCAGGCGATACCAGTTCTGAAGGAACCTGGTGCATTTTTTTAATTGATCTTTTAATGCTTATCCTGTTTTGTGCAAGATAGAAAGCCAATATACCGGAAAGGCTTCCCAATAACGCCCCGATAATAACATCAAGCAAAAAATGCTGCGCCAGGTAAATGCGTGAATAGCCTACCAATGCTGCAGCCATTAAAATAAGCAGCTGCCTGTTTTTATTTTTAATCATCAATATTAACACGGTAGCAATGGCAAATGCAGTGGCTGTATGTCCCGAGGGGAAGCTGGAACTGCCGCTTAAGGTAACACCATCTATAAAATTTAAATAAGTACCTGCTTCAAAATAAAGTTTTGGCCTTGGTGAGTTAAACATGTTTTTTAATAACTGGGCAGCCAATCCCGAAATTAAAAAAGAATAAAGCAAAGCAAAACCACATTGTTTTCTTTTAAAATAAAAGAACATCAGCGCAACCAGGCACAGTGCAAAAATACCATCGCCCATAAATGTGTAATTAATAAAAAAAACGTTCAGGTAGAAGGGATGATAGCTGTTGAGTGAAATAAATGCGGCTTCTTTGCCACTCATAATTAAAAATAACGTGGCAGCTAAAAGGATAGTTAACAGGCCGCCAAAGTAAATTTTATTGTGGTTTAAGGCAGCAGATATTTTTTGCATCAGAGGTTTCTTTGCAATGCAAATTATTAAGCTGGATTTACCAAATCATTAATCCAGTGTTAAGCCGGTGTTACTATTTTTTATTAATTGCTGATGTTGATAATGCATCACCAACTGGATGCGAAGGATTACTGTAACATTAAATCTGCATCTTTCAACATTGCCGAAACTGAAGTAGTATTATGTGGCTGAAACGTATACCAGCAAAGAACAAGCAGTAAGCTGGCAAATTTACTATCTAACAAAGATTTTGTTTTATTTATTCCCAGGTTGATGGCATTGAAGCTGCAGGTGAGCAGGTTTTGTTGCATGGATTCATCATATAATTTAAGTTCGCCTGAATTGTTTTCATCAAAAATATAATTATATCTTTTTCCGTCAAGTTCCACAATACCTTTTCCCGAACCGGGTTTTAGTTCTTCAAGCATACCCATTTTAATCCCGTATTCGTTTTTGATAAATTTTCTTTGAGTTAAAAAACCTTTCTTTTCAAATGAAAAGATTCTTTTACCAAGCTTGCTTACTATTCTTGCAAACCTGGTTTGATTGCTGAAGGAGATGTCAGCCAGCATTTTTTCATCTTCCCACAACTCAAAATTTTCTTTAGATGAACTGTTATTAACGTTAACCCATTTCATAAGCTTAAATTTTTGTGTTAATGCTGATGTGAATTTAATTTTAAAATCCTTCAATTACCCCATGTGCCAAAAAATGTGCCTTAAATGTGAATAGTAACAATTTGGTAACAATAAATTAATATGGCAAAAAAGCCACCCTGATAAGAATACCGGGTGGGAAGCATGAGAAAACTTGCTAATTGCTAAGGAAATTTATATAAGTGTTCAAGCTGTTTGTTCGGGTGTAAAGTACAGCCTCTATGTTACGGTAATTTAAATGAATGATTATGTAAATGTTATGCCTTATGGCATTTTTTGAGGAATAAGATTTCCGTTTTGGTCAAAGTTATCGGTGGCTTTTTCTTTGCCTTTTCTATCATATACTTTCCAGGCACCGGCTTTAAAACCATGGTTGTAATTGCCGGTACTTTGCAGGCTTCCGTCTTCATGGTAGAATTTTCCGGTGCCGTGGTACTGCCCGAACGCATCCAGGGGCAGATCAGCCTGCAGCTGCCCGTTTTTATAATAAGAACCGTAAAAAATGCGGGTATCTTTTCTGGCAATAATGATCTGCCTGATGAGGCCCGCTGAATCTTTCATCAACTGGCATACGGTAGAATCTTTTTTATTTAGATAATATTGGGCGGTTACAAAATCGCTCCTGTAATATGCTTTTTGATAACTGCTGTCGCTTTTTTTAATAATCGAGTCAATAAAGCTGTTTGCTAATATTTTATCATTTACGTTTTGTTGTTTGCAACCGGTAATGAATAAAACGGAGATGACTGTAAAGAAGGAAATTATTTTCATGATGATAGTTGAAATGCAAATTTAAAAAAAAGCATCCACCACAGGGCAGATGCTTCTTTTATAAAGAGAGTTTAATTAAAACTTCGTCCAGCCTTTCCACCAGCTTGTAAGCGGGCCGGCAGGTGCAATGGCACCACGGAAAGTAACTGTTTGATCAAAGAAAGTATCACCGGCAAATTTTGCATCGGTAAATCCACCACCGGTTAAAATTTTCTGGTTGCCATTTGAACCTGCAAATGGAGTAGGATCAGGTGCGGCATAATTATACGGCTGAATTAATTTGGCATCAGCAGTATTGGTGAGCAGATCATTATTATAAAATGCACCGGTAAACCATGATGTAAGTGTTGCATCAGAATTAATGGTAGTGCCCGCTGTTCCGGTAAATTTTAAATTAACAGCATTTCCTGCAAGGGTAACATTACGTAAACGTAAGCTGCTGTCTTCAATATTCAGCGCAGTAGAAGTTCCTGTGCTGGCATCAATTAAGATTCCCTGCGGCCATCCCATAATGATGGAGTTAAATAATGATATGGCAGAATTTCTCCTGATCTGTGCCCCTGCACGGAACAAAGAATTACCAAAATTACTTAAAGTAGCTCTTGGCCCTATTGCAGTGATATTACTGAAGATGGCATTTGTTTTTGGAGTTGAAGTAGTTCCGGTAGCGTTGTTATCACTTTCAAAAGCTTCAGAAGTTGATATATCAGCAATTAAAGAATCACGCATTACCAAACCAAACTGTACTTTTCCGTTGTATCCATTGTCTGTATCAAAATCATCATCCTGTGTTTTGTAAGCTATCAAAAATTTGCAGTTTACACTTCCGCCAAACCACTCGTAAGCATCATCTTTTGCATAAGTAACCTGTATGTGATCAATGGTTGTTCCACTGCCAACAGCAGCCAATGTAAGACTGTTTATTTCTTTATCGGGCTGATAAGCATATCCTGCATATTCAATACGCACATATTGTAAAATGCCTGAGTTATCATTGGCAACCGGTGTTGGTGCAACTGCATCTCCGGAGCCTGCAAGTCCATCGCCATTGGAATTATCAATACCACCTTCTACCTGGTAAAGGCCGGCTGTTCCATTGTAACTTAAATTGTATCCTGCTTTACCGCAAAGTACAATACCACCCCAATCGCCTGATTGCGGATTAGGAGATAATGACGTGAAAACAATTGGATCGGTAGCTGTACCCTGTGCAATTATTTTAGAGCCACGGGTAATTACCAATGCTGCTACATCAGAGCCACTGAAAGATCCTTTGATAACTGTGCCAGGTTCAATGGTCATGGTATGATTACCTACCATGTAAACAATTCCTTTCAGGATGTATGCATTTGCTTTACGCAAAACGGTATCGGCATTGATACGTCCCTGCAGGGTGATGGTTTGGCCTGTAGTGGTACCACCGCCGCCACCGCCATTAACTACAACAACCTGTATCTCTCCGTCTGTTTCAATTTTTCTACAGCTGCTTACTGTTATTGCCATGATAGCTGCTGTGTATAAAATGTACTTTTTCATTTCTGTATTTTTAGTTTTTAAATTTTATAATGAGTAATTAAATGTTAAGCTGTACGTGGTACCATACTTCCTGGTAAAACGGTAAGCATCTTTGCTTTTTTGAAAACTTGTTTTACCACCGGTATTCTGGTAGAAGTATTGGGTTTGATTAAGCAGGTCGGAAATATTCAACCGCAGCTCTGCTTTTTTCTTCAGTAATTTTTTTGCTAATTGTAAATCGAATAAAGGACGGGGTGCTTCATAAATATCCGGTGCGCCACCAACGATATCACCTACTAAATAAATTCTTTCGCCAATCTGGTTATACAAAAGCGTTGCATTGATGCCGTACTTTTCCAGGTCGTACAGCAATCCTAAATTCAATATGTAGGGCGACTGGCCTTGTAAAGACCTATCCACCTGCAGTGCCTGATCTTTTACACGGCTGTAGATGTAGGCAGCATTGGCCTGGAAAGTAAAATTCTTTAATGGCTTAATAAAGTCAAGTTTTTTACGCATCTCCACTTCTACTCCGTATGAGTATGCTTTTTTTGCATTGGCATAATTTAATGTACTGGCGCCACCACCCAGGCCATTAAATATCTGTTCTATCGGATTGGTAAAATGTTTGTAGAATACACCTGCGTTAATAACTTCACCGGCTCTTGGATATATTTCGTAACGGGCATCAAAATTGGCGATCTTGGTTCTTTTCAAAAGCGGATTTCCCTGAACAGATGCATTCAATTCAAAATCATAGAGGTTGAGTGAAGACAGTTCACGAAGCTCGGGACGGATAACCGTTTGAGAACCCGATAACCTGATATTGGTTTTATTATTTAATTTATAAGTTGCATTTACGCCCGGTAAAAAATCGGTTACTTTAGAATAGGTATGGCGTGGATCCCATTTTTTAACACTGCCAATTAACTGGTCGTAATTTTCAACCCTTAATCCCCAAACCACTCTTAATTTATCGGTAAACTGATTATCCAGTTGTAAGAAACCTGCATTGAGTATGGTGTTGGCCATGTAGCGGAATGTATTTCCTTTAATGGCATCAAAAGCAAATTTGTTATCAGTACCGGTTCCAAAATTTGCAACATTAAAAACCTGGTCGGCTGGTAATAATCTTAATGCAGGATTATCAAGCGGCAAATAATTTGCGAAGAGTTGTGCATCATACAGGCGGTCTTTTATCTGTAACATGTAGCCGCCTTTTATTGCCTGTGTTTTATTAAGCCATTTAAAATTATAAGTAAGATCGCCGCCTGCGGTATAAATATAATCGCTTAAGGTTTGATAAATGCGGCTGCCACTTTGTTGCGAAAGTGAGTTGGAAAGTAGCAGTGTATATGGATCCTGCGTATTGCTTGTTTTAGAATATAAAATACGGCGCTGGTCAGGTGTATAACCATCCAGGATATTGAAAGCACCGTACCATTTAAATTTAAGCTGCTTGCTCAGGCTATGGTCGCCGGAAGTCTGCACTGTAAAAAAAGTATTTTGTTTAAAGGTAAACTGGCTGCCTTTTAATTGTTCTCCTCTTGAATAATCTTCCCCATTACGCTGTGTAACTGAGTTAGGTGAGTTTATATTTAAAACTGCTTTTACTGCAACCTTGTGACGGGGATTTAACTGCAGGCTCAGGCTCCCCAAAGCGCCAATGGCTACATCCTGCTGATACTTATCATCATTGTAATCAGAAATTATACTTACAACATTGGTAAGGTTATCTATTGCATTCGACCTGTTTAACAGTTTCAGATACTTATTGCTTTTGCTGTAATTAATTGCAAAGATGCCACCAATGTTTTTACCCAATATTTTTCCACTAAAGCCACCATTTGCCTGGAAGGCAACATTCAGCGGTGCTGAACTTTCTTTAGGGCTCCAGGCATTACGCATTTGTTTACCAATAGCTGTTTTACCAGCTGGTGAAGTGGAATCGAATTCGGCTTTCCTGGTATAAGCTGTTGGTAAATTACGGGTGCCGTCATCCATACCCAGCCAATCTGTTTTTCCACCCTGGTCTTTAAAGAAATTTTTACCAATGGTTTGAGAATTAAATCCGGTACCAAGCTGAATTGAAAAGAAATTTTTTGAAGGAATATCTTTTGTATTTACCTGTATCAACCCACCGGCCCACTCTCCGGGAAACTCAGGTACAAATGCTTTGTTGATGATGATATTATCGATCATAGAAGCTGGGATCAGATCGAAAGAAAAGGTTTTACGGTCGGGTTCAGTACTAGTTAACAACACACCGTTGAACATGGCTTGGTTGTAACGGTCGGCCAATCCTCTTATCACAATAAACTTACCTTCCTGTATACTGGCACCGGGCGTACGTTTCAGTACTTCACCGGTATTTTTATCAGGGCTTCTTCTGATGGCTTCGGCCGATATAACTGATGCCACGGTATTGGTGGTTCTTTGAAAACTGATCAGCGCATTTACACTTTCTTTTTTGGCAGAGGTAGCTTTTACCACTACTTCGTCTCCGGTTTTTGCTTTTATATCAAGCGCCACATCAACATAGGCAATACCATCATTGCCTGTTTCAATTTCATTTACTTCTTTAGTTTGATAATTGGTAGAACTGATGACCAGGGTATATTTTTTACCGGGTTCAACATTCAAAACAAAACGACCGTCTAAGTTGGAGGCAATACCTTTAGCGGTTTCTTTAATTAAAACAGTAACACCTGCAATAGGAGCGCCTGTTTTTGAATCTGTAATCTTTCCTTCAATCCTTCCTTTTTGAGCAAATGCTGTGGATATTGTGAGTAGGAATGTGGCAATTAGTATCAGCGGTTTCATGCAGTATTTATTTACTGCAAAAAGACGACTAGCGTATTATGCCAACATGAATGAAAGGTTAGGGAATTGTTACGCTAATGTTACGGCAATGTTACGTGATTGGTTTTTAAAACCTGAATTGTAACCTGCAGGTAAACACATCATCTTTTATATCAGAAGTAAAACCGGTGAGTTGTGTTTTTTCATTCATCACCCTGGCGTAATACAAAACAACCTTTACATTTTCTGTTAAGTAATTTATGTAACCAAAGCCTAATGTTTGATACTTAATATTAGCAGCAGTAAAATTGCTTCCGGCTGCGCCAATTTCATTACCGCTTACTTTGGTGTTGGGGTCGTACCAATCGTATTTTATTAAAAGCTGATTTTTTGTATTGAAGATCTGTTGCAATAAATAAAAATAAGCGCCATTAAAGTTGCGGATATGAAAACCATCAGCACCGGTAACCAGGGCAGTTGGTGTTTCGGAACTGGCGGTAATACCTGTTTGTTTACCGGCAATAAACTCGGCTCTTAACTCAGTAGCAAGCCCTTTCTTACTTTTAAATTTAAACTGTGTGTTAGCTCCGAAATAATGCCTTGGAGATGTTTGGTCAATATTTCCGGTGGCAGAATCAACAATAACTTTTTTTACCCCCAAAACAGTACCGGTTGAATATACATACTTTGTATTCTGCACCAGGCTGCCATATAAAACAGATGCACCGGCTGCTACAGTGATTTGTTTACTCAGGTGATAAGTTTTTAGCGCCAGGTTTGCAATAATATCTTTTGAATTATCAAAATCACCGGCAGCATTAATGCCTTGGCCGTTAAAAAGCCCGATATCAGCTTTTACGTATTTCAATAAATTATCTTTTCGCCTGGAATCCAGGCTGATCATGGCGCCCAGGTCTCTTTCGCTTTTCATTAATATCTGGCTCATACGGCCTCTTTCGGGGCTTTCACGGTCGCTGCTGCTCAGGTTAACTTCATAACCAAAAGGGCGTGCAAAAATTCCGGTGGTAAACGAAAACAGCTTTAAGTTATTTTCAAAAATACGCCCCCATACATCTCTTACGGTAAAGGATCGTTCATTGGCATCAAACTGAAAAACTATTTGCACACTTGGCTTTTTACCTTCGGAAAAGTGGGCATAGTCAATACGCATCCTGCTTCTGCGCAGCATAAAACGGTTACTTACTTTGGCAGAAAAATCACCACCTTCAAATGATTTAATTCCTTTGCTGCCAGCTACCTGAAACTGCGGCTGTATATAAGCACCTATTTTAAGATGATCGAATTTTTTGTAGAGGTTTAATAAACCCCGGCCCGTTTCCTTACTGGTATCTACCATATCCATTAAATACTGGGCCTGTAAAAAATGGCAAAGCAATAGTGATACAGCCAGTATCAGCAGTTTTTTCCTTAGCATTAGAAAAATTTGCAGCAAAGAAATAACAATTTAATATTACCTCTGTGTTAACAAATCATTACCATTTTTAAAGAACTTTATTTTTTTAAGCTAAAAAGTAATCTTTGCCGCAAATAGAAAAATTATGGCAGGCTTAAATTCAATCTTAAAGATTTTTTTACCCAAAGACAGGGTATTTTTTCAACTGTTTGAAAGTGTTGTGGATGTATTGGTAAAAATGGGTGAAAAGCTTAAAGAAGTAGTAAATGAACCCGATTTTGACGGCAGGGCCAAGCTGATAAAGGACCTGGAAGATATGGAACATGAGAATGATGATTTTACCCACCAGATTTTTACTGAGCTTGGCAAAAATTTCATTACTCCCTTCGACAGGGAGGATATACATTACCTGGCTTCTGCATTGGATGATATTGCCGATTACATATATGCATCTGCAAAAAAGATAAATTTTTACAGGGTAAACCCCAATGATACCGGTATTCATAAAATGGCCGATATTATTGCCCAGGGTTGTGTTGCTGTACACAATGCAGTTACAGAACTCCGCAATATGAAAGACATGCGCCGTATCACCGATGCATTGGTTGCCATAAACAGTATCGAAAACCAGGGTGATGATATTTTTGATATGAGTATTGAAAAACTTTTTGCTGAAGAAAATGACGCCAAAGAGGTAATTAAAAAAAGAGAGATTTACCAGGTAATGGAAATTGTAACTGATAAATGTGAAGATGCGGCCAATGTGATAGAAGGTATAATTGTGAAGTACGCATAGGGAATTTGAAAATTAATTAATTTGAAGATTTGATGATTGTGCAGATAAATCACTTCATTATCAAATCAACAAATCATCAAATCAGAATCTATGACTCTAGTAATTGTAATTATAGCACTTGCCCTGATATTCGACTACATCAATGGTTTTCATGATGCAGCAAATTCAATAGCCACGGTGGTTTCTACCAAAGTGCTTACTCCTTTCCAGGCGGTGGTGTGGGCTGCTTTTTTTAATTGTATTGCTTATTTTATTTTCAAAGATCATGCAGTTGCTAACACCATTAGCAAAACAGTTGCAAAAGAATTTATTACGCTACCCGTTATTTTATCTGGCTTAATTGCCGCTATTTTCTGGAACTTATTAACCTGGTGGTATGGTATTCCTTCCTCATCATCGCACACTCTTATTGGCGGTTTTGCAGGTGCAGCCATTGCGCATGCAATAAGTGTGAAAGGTATTGGTATAAGCTGGGGTAAAATTGTAGAATCGGACATCATTATTAAAACCATCATTTTTATTTTTCTTGCTCCGCTTATTGGTATGGCCATTTCAATTTTTATTACGGTGGTAACCATCATGCGGAATGTATGGCTCAGACTTGGTATTATTGCTTTGGTTACTATTCTTACCGTTTTCCTCTTCGATTATTTTGAAAGCAGCAAAATGAATGAGAACCTGGAGAAATTTTTAAAAATTGACAAGTATAAAAAAGAAGTAAAAGAAACGCAGGCTAAAAAAGACCTGAATCCAAACGATACCACATTTGCAAACTCATATAATATCGCAAAAGGCAAGCTTGATAAAGCAATTCCAAACTTCAATAAAATTGCCCTGCTTGTTGATGATTTTGATAAACTAGGCGCAGCAAATATTGCCAAACAGGCAACAGACAGCGGCTGGCTGAAAGATATTGAAGCCAGCAGGTTGAAAGACGATGTTAGAAATGCAAACGACTTTTTGGTACTAGAAGCAAAAGCAACCAGCGACAAAGCGGCCAATGCCGAATACAAAATTGCAAAAGACGTAACAGAGAAATATAAAGAACCGCTGAAAAAGTTTCTGGCAAAAGAAATATCTGCAGACAGCACACTCGTAGCTTTAAATGCTATTTATCCCATCAAAGATCTAAATGTTGAAAAAATAAAAAAGAAAATGACTTCTTTTAGTATTGAGAAGGCATTGGCAAAAGATATTGATAAAGCCGATAACAGCATGATCATCTGGGGTATCATCTGCACCTCAATTTTATTTTGCCTGGTGTATTTATATGTTGAAAAAATAAAAACACCCACAGCATTTAAGGTTGCCAATATGTTTAAAAAGCTGCAGTTGCTAAGCTCTGCTGCATTCAGTATAGGCCACGGCGGAAACGATGCACAAAAAGTAATGGGTATTATTGGTGCCGCATTAATTGCAAACGGAACCATCC
>JAOAUI010000381.1 GCA_030157685.1 Ferruginibacter sp.
CTGTATATAATAGGTATAGGTTTGGCTGCTGCCAATATTGAAATAAGTGTACACCCGGTCATCACGTATATCCTGGTAAGTAGATGAAGAAGATTTAAATGCGCCTTCGCCATCAAACATCCGGGCATTTAAAATTTCCCAGCCGCTGGGGAATATCTGCGACAAAGCCATTTGTGAATAATAACCACGCTTGCCAGGATTAGTGATGGTAACCTTGGCCACAAAATCGCTTCCCTGCGTAAGTTTGCTGATATCAATGGCAGTGCCGTTTTGATTTACATAACTCACACTCATATTTAGTACCGCCGGGTTATTTGTTATTTTGATACTGTCGCCGGCAAGTGGCTGCCCCTGTATAATTAAACGGACATATAAAATGTTGTTGCCTTTATTGTTGATGACCACATTACTGCTTCCTTTTGCAAATAAGATTGGTAATTGTTTGATGTAGGAAGCTGAATTGATATCAACATTTTTACCATCAACAGTTCCGTTTGCAACAATTTTTGAACTGCTTGCATTTTTGCCACAATACTTTGCAATGGCTATTAAACTGTATGCTGTTGTTTGTGTACTGTACCAATAATCCTGCGAAAGTTTTGCTGCAATGGTTGGCACTAATTCCTTTGCTTTGGCCTTAGCTCTTGCATTACTATTCAGCAAAGTAAGGGTTTCAAGCACCATCGCCTGGTCACGCAGGTCGGAACCAAATGTAATGCCCGGGCTTGTGCGTACTTCAAAACTTGTTGCAAGTCCGCTGATAAGATCTAATGCTGTATTTTCCTGGCCCGCCAGTGAATAAGCAGCTGCCAGGCGCCATTTTGCTTCAGCAGATAAATATTTAAATTCCTTCAAACGGTTCATTGCACCAAGTTCCGGTGCTTTTGCCAATGCAAGGCCGTATAAACGGTATGCCTGTGTAAGATCGCCGCCATAAAAATTAGTGGTAGATGGTACCCAGCTATTTGCCTTACCACGCTGAAAATTTTTCCAGTTCTGCAACATATAATCACTAACCAGGTAGCCATTATTTTGGGCTTCCACTAAAAAATGCCCGGCATAGTTGGTGCCCCATTCATCACTTTCGCCGCCACCGGGCCAGTAACTAAAGCCGCCGTCTGGCCGCTGAAAATTCTGTAATCTTCCAATGCCTGCTTTAACATTTCTGTCAACCTTTGCCTTTCTGGCTTCATCCAGGTCGGTTAATTGATTTAAAACTAATTGGGGAAACACAGCAGAAGTTGTTTGCTCCACACATCCGTGTGGATATTCGATCAGATAGTTCAATCGTTTTTGCAAATTCATAGATGGTACACTTGAAATTTCAAGCACAGCAGTGCTGGATGCAGCTACACCAATAGGAGCTGCAATTGTTTTCCATTGTTGCCCGGCTGATAAGGTCATTTCTGTTACCTGCGTTACGGGCGGATTGGGATTGCGTATTTCAAGCTCTACTTCATAATCTGCTTTTTCGCTGCCCGAACTTGCCAGCAGCTTTACTTTTCCAATGCCTGTATTTGGTTTTACACGTACATCAAAGTAAACCATCTGTTCGCCGTTTTCGGTAAAGTTTACCTGCTGTGCATTTCCTCCAACAACTTCCAGGTAAGGGTTTGCCTGCAAAGAAACATTCACTTTCCTCACATTATTCTCCATGGCAAAAACTGTAACCGGCAGTTTGATGGTTTCGCCGGGGCCAAGCACACGAGGCATGGTAGCCAGCATCATCAATGGCTTTTTAACGGCCACTGTTTTTTCTGTAGAACCATAACTGCCGTCGTGAGCCGCAACAACCATGGCTCTTACAGAACCGATGTAAGATGGTAACGTGAAAGATTGTTTTTGTGTTTGGCCACGGCTTAAATGAAATGGCCCCAGGTATTTTACAACCGGTTTAAAACGGTTGGCAGTTTTTTGTTTGCCACCGCTTCCTTCATTATCACCACCAATGGTTAATATCCTTTCTAAATCACCACCCCAGGCGCCAATTACATAATCAAACAGATCAAAGCTTTTTACACCAAGCGCTTCTCTTGCATAAAATACTTCATGTGGATTGGGTGTTTTAAATCTTGTTAAATCTAATAAGCCTTCATCTACAATGGCCACACAGTAAGTCATTTCTTTTCCGTTTTGTTCACTTACTGAGAAGGAAACATTTGTTTCGGGCCTGATACTGGCGGGAATATTCAACACTGGTTTCAGCACAGTATTCTTATCTTCTACAAAAATGGGGATGGAGCCGTACATACGTATGGGCAGATCGTTGATGGTTTGCGAATGTGGCTGCAATAAACTGATTGTTGCATACACATTGGGTGCCATGCCGGCTTCGGCTTTAAATGTTACATCGGTCTGTCCCTGCTTTGTTTCCTGCCAGAAAGATTTTAAAACCTTGCTTCCGTTCTCAATACTTACCAATACACGGCCGCCTTTGCTGCTTGGTATTTTTAAAGAAACTTCTTCGCCAACATTGTATTTTTCTTTGTTCGATTCAAAAG
>JAOAUI010000382.1 GCA_030157685.1 Ferruginibacter sp.
GCCAATGCAAGCTTCAGACCCTGGAAAACTTTTGCTACACCACGTTCTGCACTAAGCACAAGAGGTCCGTTGAATACCTACGATGATATACTGATGGATATTATGTATCCAAAAAGTGCAAGGAGTAATTCAAGTGTACAGTACATCAATCCAACAACATTAATAACCTATTATGTAAAAGGTAATTACCTGAACGTAAGCAGTTCAATGGTTTCAAGATGTGACTCAACCTTGTTATTGGCAAATCCATTTACCGGTGTATATGCTACAAGTCACCAAGGCGATATGGCTTATGGAGATGGTGGCCTGAAACCACATGAGGTTGCGCTGATCAAGGCCTGGTATTTTGCCGATCCAAATGTTCCAACAGTTTGGAAATATGGAACTGCCAATGCGGGTATTTTCAAATACAGAAAAACCGGAACCATTATAAAACAATAACTGTTTCAATCAATTTAAAAATTCAGATATGAAAAAGATAATAACAACAATGGCTGTGGTAACATCAATGCTTGTTTACCTCCTGTCATCCTGCTATAAAAACAAAGAAGATATTTTAGCGCTGCCGGCAACCTCTTTCAGGGCAGATGTGGTACCCATTATGGTAGCCGGAGGTTGTGGTTGCCATAATAATGGCATAGGTACCAGAGCTGTTCAATTTTCTCATGCCGACACTATTTTTTATGACGCTATACTGGGAAGAGTTGGTTTACTGGATGCATGGGTAAATGGTGGCATACACCCTGGTGCCGGATCAATTTATTTTACAACCAACCAGGAAAACATCATTAAAAAATGGATTGCCGAAGGTGCAAAAGATGATGGTGGCGGATGTACAGTTACCGGCGTAGTTACCTATACCGCCAAAGTGCTTCCGTTATATAACACTTCCTGCAAAGGGTCTACCTGCCATGGAGGTATTGCTTCAAATCTCGATTACAGTAAAATGGTTGCAAAGAAAAGTGTTTTATCTGCCATGATGAACAGCGGCGGAGCCAGTGGCCACCCCGGACCTGTACTTAGCCTGAGCAGTTGTACTGTAAAACTTATAAATGAATGGATTGCACAGGGAACACCTCAGTAATAAAACAGTGTTTTAAAAATAAGAATACCAGTTTACAAAAAAATTAAATCAACATTATGAAAAAGATATTATTGCTTTCCGTTTTTCTCTCTGCGTTCCTTGTTAACACAATGGCACAGGAAACTACAGTTGCAGAAACAAAAGCTGCTCCCAAACAAAAATTTACCAGGGCGGTTTTTAATGCCACCAAGATCATTAATATGCAGAGTACCGAGATTGTTAGTCCAGGCACTTTACAATTTATGATCTCTCACCATTTCAGCAATATCTGGAATAAGGATGGAGGCAAACAGAATCTTGCCCAGTTTTTTGGTCTTAATTCTGGTGTAGCTCATACTTATTTGTCTTTTGATTATTCGCCCGTTAAATGTGTGAATCTAGGGGTTGCTATGGCTGGCAGTGCCAAATATGAAGGTTGGGCAAAATTCAGAATTATACGCCAGCAAACCGGCAAAAAAAATATTCCGGTTACAGTTGGATGGTATTCCATGATGAATGTTAATACAGGAGAGGATCCTGATAACGAGTTTACCGGAAATAAATTTTCCTTTATGAACCAGTTATTGATCTCCCGTAAATTCTCTGATAAATTTTCGCTGCAGTTAATGCCCACCTGGATACATTTTAATGTAGTACCATACGGAATCAATAACAGCAATGAGGTTTTTTCAATGGGTATTGCCGGAAAATATAAAGCAACCAGCAAACTGAACATCACACTGGAATATGCCCGCCAGCTTAATATGTACAAAAACCTGATAACAAAGAACGGGGCTATTCTTAATTACAATCCTGATCTGCTTTCATTAGGTGTTGAGATCAGTACCGGTACTCACCTGTTCCAGTTTTATATTGGCAGCACAACAGATGCTTCTGCTATAGATCAGCTGGCACGTAATAACAGCAGCATTAAAGATGGCAATATCGCTTTTGGCTTTACCATCAACAGATCAATGAATGTAAAAAAGAAAGAAAAATAAAATTTGATGAAACATTAAAAGCCGTTCACTAAGTGAACGGCTTTTTTATTGCATCCTGAATGTGAGTGCGGCAAAGTCTTCTACGCTTAAGGCTTCTGCTCGTTTTAAGAAGATTTCATCCTGTAATTCTTCGGCACTAAATAAACTTTTAACTGCATTACGCATGGTTTTGCGGCGTTGGTTAAAAGCTGTTTTTACCAGTACCCAAAATGCCCGGTCGCTTTTATAATGTAGTGCAGTTGTTTTTCTTTTCATGCGTATAACACCGCTTTGCACTTTCGGTGGTGGATCAAAACATTCGTTACCTACATCAAATAAATATTCTATCTCGTAATAAGCCTGCATTAACACACTCAGCACACCATACACTTTACTTCCTTCTTTAGATGCGGCCCTTTCTGCCACTTCCTTCTGAAACATACC
>JAOAUI010000383.1 GCA_030157685.1 Ferruginibacter sp.
GTACCGTTTAAAGATATAGCCGGACAAACAGGTGAAAGTGTGGCCACACTTATCAGCCGGAAACGTTATGCAGTGCTCCATTTGCGAAACCGCCTGTCGGTATTAAAAGATGAATTATTAAATTATTAAAATCAAAAAAAATTATACAATGAAAAAGTATTGGATTAAAAAAGGGTTGATGATATTGGTATTTGGTATTATAGCCATACTGGTATTTGGCCTGGTGGTTATGAGTTTATGGAACGCCATTTTACCGGTTGTGCTTGGTGTAAAAGCAATCACTTTCTGGCAGGCACTGGGTATTTTATTACTAAGCAAGATCTTATTTGGAGGCTTTGGCGGAGGCCGCCACAAAGGCGGCTGGCAAAACAAAGGCAAGTGGATGGAAATGAAAGACAAGTTTGCCGGAATGACACCGGAAGAAAGGGAAAAATTTAAAGCAGAATGGAAAAACAAGTGTGGCCACAGGTGGGCCATGCGGCCAACGCCAACCGATACAGCAACAGATATGGCATCCGAATAAACCAGAGAACAGATTTTGCTTTAACCAACTGTAACATGAAAATTCTTGTTTTTAAAACAACCCTTACAAATATCAGGCATATTAAAAACGTGAGGCCTGCTTTAAACCTTCATCCCAATATTAAAAAATGGAATGTAGATCTGCATGATTGCGACAAAATACTGAGGGTGGTTGCCGAAAATATACCTGCAACAGAAGTGGAAAGTATTGTTTCTACAGCCGGTTATTTGTGCGAAGAACTGAAATGAACCAACAGAGATTTTATTAGAATTTTCCCATTGTTTTAAATTCACCCCGTTAACATTCCTGAAATAAGTTTTTCATATATCTTTGTCCTTTTTAAAACAAAAAATTATACATATGAAGACTTTATTTACAATCTTAACCTTTTTACTTGTTACATCTACTGCCTTTGCCCAAGGCGGTGATTATGATGAATTAATGCAAAAATCCCGCAGGGCCAGAACGACCAGTACCATTTTTGTTGCTGCCGGGCCGGTTATTGCAGCTGGCGGTATTGGTACATTAATTTATGGGTTATTACAAAATGAACTGGCCGAAACACAGGATTTATATGATATGAATGGCAACTATATCGGTCAATCAGCTCCAAAAAAATATACCACTGAAATTATAATTGGCGCTGCGGGTGCAGCTGCTGGTATAGCCCTTGCCTTAACCAGTATCCATTTTTCAAATAAAGCAAGCGATTTAAAGCGTGAAGCAAGGAAAGCAAAATTGAAAGCATCATCGGATCGTATTTCTATACCTGGCCTGCAAAACGGATTTGCAAATAACAGGGCCCGGCAATTTAAACTTTCCCTGGTAATTCCTTTGGGTAGATAATTAAAAGAAAATCTATTAAAAAACCGGAACTGATTGTTCCGGTTTTTTATTGCAATAAAGTTAAAAACAGCATCACATATTCCTGCGGTACTGCCCGCCAACGGAATACAGCGCATTGGTAATTTGCCCCAGCGAACAATACTTAACTGTTTCCATCAGTTCAGCAAAAAGGTTTTCGTTATTAACTGCCGCCTGTTGCAACTGTTTAAGCATGGCTGCACTTTTTGCTTCGTGCCTTTTGTGAAAAGCATGCAGGGTTTTTATCTGAAATTCTTTTTCTTCTGTAGTAGAGCGTATCACTTCTGTAGGTAAAATCGTAGGGCTTCCCTTTTTGTTTAAGAAAGTGTTTACCCCAACAATAGGATACTCACCGGTATGTTTTAAAGTCTCGTAGTATAAACTTTCTTCCTGAATTTTATTGCGCTGGTACATGCGTTCCATAGCACCCAACACACCGCCTCTCTCTGTCAACCGCTGAAACTCAGCCATCACGGCTTCTTCCACAATATCTGTTAACTCTTCAATTAAAAATGCGCCCTGGTTGGGGTTTTCATTTTTAGCTGTACCAAGTTCCCTGTTTATAATAAGCTGAATGGCCATTGCCCTGCGTACACTTTCTTCGGTAGGTGTTGTAATGGCCTCATCATAAGCATTGGTGTGTAAAGAATTGCAGTTATCGTAAATGGCATACAAAGCCTGTAAGGTTGTGCGTATATCATTAAAATCAATTTCCTGTGCATGCAAACTGCGGCCTGATGTTTGAATATGGTATTTTAATTTCTGGCTTCGGTCGTTGGCTTTATATTTATTTTTCATTGCTTTGGCCCAGATCCTTCTTGCTACTCTTCCAATCACACTATACTCCGGATCCATACCATTACTAAAGAAGAAAGAAAGGTTTGATGCAAAATCATCAATATTCATTCCGCGGCTTAAGTAGTACTCTACATAAGTAAACCCGTTCGATAAAGTAAATGCCAGTTGTGTAATAGGATTTGCTCCTGCCTCTGCAATATGATAACCGCTGATACTTACGCTGTAAAAATTCTGCACTTTGTTGGTAATAAAATATTCCTGTACATCACCCATCAGTTTTAATGCAAACTCGGTAGAGAAAATACAGGTGTTTTGCGCCTGGTCTTCTTTTAAAATATCCGCCTGCACCGTACCACGTACAGTTGACAGGGCTTTTGCTTTTATTTCTTCGTAAACTCCTTTAGGTAAAACATCCTGTCCGCTTAAACCCAACAGCCGCAAACCCAAACCATCATTTCCCTGTGGCAATGCGCCGCCTAATTCTCCTTTTACAGGAACAATTTCTTTACCATCTACACCAACATATTTTGGAAGACCGTCGACACTATATAATGCTTCTATCTTTTTATTTACTTCATCCTTCAGGTTATTCTCCAGAATATATTTTTCGCATTGCTGATCAATAGCTGCATTCATAAAAAATGCCAGCAGCATGGGTGCCGGGCCATTAATGGTCATGCTTACAGAAGTTTTGGGATCGCACAAATCAAAACCACTGTATAATTTTTTTGCATCATCAACCGAGGCAATACTTACACCACTGTTACCAACTTTACCATAAATATCGGGACGGTAATCCGGATCTTCTCCATACAGCGTAACACTGTCAAATGCAGTGCTGAGGCGCTTTGCAGGCTGACCAAGACTAACATAATGAAACCTTCTGTTCGTTCTTTCGGGGCCACCTTCACCGGCAAACATGCGGGTAGGATCTTCGCCTTCACGCTTTAGCGGAAATACGCCTGCGGTGAAAGGAAATTCGCCGGGCACATTTTCCTGCAACTGCCATTTTAAAATATCGCCCCAATCGTTGTACTTAGGTAAAATTACTTTTGAGAGTACAGTACCCGACAGGCTTTTATAAGTGAGCGGTTGCTTGATTACTTTATCCCGTACTTTAAATTCATAAAACTCTTTTTTATAACGCTCAACAACTTCAGGCCAGTTTTCAACCAGTTTTTTACAGGTTGGATGTAAGGCTGCTTCCAAATCACTTCCGATGCTTAAGACTTTAGATTCTTCTTCTTCACCAAGTTTTTCTTTTATTAAAGAGAGTGTACCTTTTAGTTGATAAAGTTGAGTAGCAATTTTAGATTGTTCTTCCACCCATGTATCATAAGCAGCAATGGTTTCAGCAATCTCTGCCAGGTATCTTACTCTTTTTGGCGGAATGATAGTTGACTGACTAAATGTATCTTTTGTATGTGCATGATGTGCTATCTCTCCAGAAAAACGAACATCACATTTCTCTGCTACTTTTTCCATCAGCCTTTCAAACAATTCATTTACACCGGTATCATTAAACTGTGCGGCAATGGTACCAATGATCGGCAATTCTTCATCTTTTGCACTCCATAAAGTATGATTGCGCTTGAATTGCTTACGTACATCATGCAATGCATCCAAAGCCCCTGCCTTATCAAATTTATTTACACAAACCAAATCGGCATAATCAAGCATATTTATTTTTTCCAATTGGCTTGCGGCACCGTATTCGGGTGTCATCACATACATGCTCACATCTACATAGTCTAAAATAGATGCATCGCTTTGGCCCACACCGGCACTTTCTAAAATTATAAAGTCATAATTGGCGGCTTTGCAGATGTCTATTGCTTCCTGTACATATTCACTCAACGCTTTATCGCTTTCTCTTGTAGCAAGGCTACGCATATAAGCACGGGGAGAAGAGATGGAATTCATTCTTATTCTATCTCCTAACAAAGCACCACCGGTTTTTTTCTTGGATGGATCAACAGAAATTACGGCAATGGTTTTATCAGTATATCCGTTCAGGAATCTTCTTACAATTTCATCTGTAACGCTGCTTTTACCTGCTCCCCCGGTTCCTGTAATTCCGAGAACCGGTATTTTTTTTGCAGACGCTTCTTTACCATTATTTGCAGGCAATCCGTTCTCTACATTTGTTATCTGTCTTGCAATTTTTCTTACATCATTCAGCTCACCTAAAGTCATGGCTGTTTTATAATCGCCATTGCCATTGAGAGAAAAATCGCAGGTTTTAACTACATCTTCAATCATTCCTTCCAGCCCCATGTGCCTTCCGTCATCCGGGCTGTAAATTCTCGTAATGCCGTAATTATGCAATTCTTCAATTTCAGTGGGTAAGATTGTTCCTCCACCGCCGCCAAATATTTTTATATGTCCGCAGCCATTTTCATTCAACAGGTCTTTCATGTATTTAAAAAACTCCACATGCCCGCCCTGGTAACTGGTAATGGCAATGCCCTGTACATCTTCTTCAATGGCGCATTCTACAATTTCCAGAACACTTCTGTTATGCCCAAGGTGAATAATTTCGGCACCCTTGCTTTGCATAATGCGGCGCATGATATTAATGGCTGCATCGTGGCCGTCGAATAAGGCAGCGGCTGTTACAATACGTACTTTATTTTGAAGTGTAAATGACATAATAAATCAGTAGTTAATTTTTGGGGCTTTGCCCAATAGCATAAAGTGAACAATCGAATTGTAAAATTACTGATTAAAGACTGGAAAAAGAATAACTGATGCGAAAGCTTATGGTTTGTTTTTGCCGAATAATGCGCCCATATCAACCCAGGTACCTACTGAGAAATTGAATTTGCGATAGTCAACATAATTTCTGGCCATTAAAAAAGACAGGCCACCTTGAACTTCAAAACGCAGGCCCGGTACTCCTTTAAATCCAAAACTGCTTACCGTGGCCGGTTCAAAGAACCACTTCATCCTGCCGGTTAAATCATCCAGGTGGTAATCATCCAATTGGCTGGCGCTGTAGCTGGTTTTTATTTTGCTGTAATTGATACCACTGAATCTTACAGCAACAGAAGTGGTAAAACTTCCTTTGCTTTTAAAAAGTACAGCAGGCTGCAGGTAAATTTTTGTAATGTTTGCCTGATGATAATTAGATCCGGTTTTATCATTATCAGTAAAACTAAACCTGCCCAAACCTGCTCCGGCAAAAACCTGGAAAAAAGTATTTCCTTTATCATTAACCGGCAGGTAATAACCCAAACCTATTTCGGTAAGGTTTCTTTTGTATTTTATGGTAATGCTGTCGGGGCCGCCTTCTGTTTTTTCCCAGCGGTAAGCATGGGCGGCCTGTATGGCGAAATTGCTGGTGATGGCTACGGCACCTTGCAGATCGTATCCACGGCTTCGGTTATCAATCTCTACACCGTCCTTCTTTTCCTGCCCAACAGCATTGGTGGAATAAACAGCGCCAATCTTGCTATCGCCTTTTTTAGTAAGCACAGGCACATTATGTGCCGATGGGCTGTAAATGTAACGGGGTGTATTGCAGGATGCTGCAATAATTGTGATCCAGGTAAAAATAAATACGGGTAACAGATTCCTTTTCATCATTAGTTTCATTTAAAATAAGCCATGCAAAGCTACAGATTTCATTTGCTGCAAAATTGCTGCATATACTGCAAACAAAAAAGTTCACCTGCAGTGAGCAGTTGAACTTTTTTTTAGCAATCAATCATTAAAAAGTACCGGTTTATTTAAAAGTTCTCATATAGTTTACTACAGCCCACATATCATTTGCATCGGGTATTTTTGTTTTATAAGATGGCATATCTTTTCTTCCAACTTTTGTTTTATAAAACAACGAACCGTCAGTTTGTGCCTGGAAAGCAGCAGTGGTAAAATCACCACATTCGGTATCTAATTGAGCTGCCTTTGTACCATCTCCCTTCCCTTTGGTTCCATGACATGATTTGCAATGGGTATTGTACAGTGTTTTGCCGGTTGCTATTGAGGCTGCATCACCTTTTAAAGGATTCACTTTGTTCTTGTCTGCATCTGGTACCGGCCATGGTTTAGGATCTGTTCCTTTAGGAGCAAATGCAAGCATAACTACCAAAAATAAGCTTGCAAGGATTATCGAAATTTTCTTTTTCATGTTTGTTGATTTTTTGTTGTTTAATTATTGAATAAAGTTAAGCAATATAATATGATTTTTCAGTTAAGGACTGGTTATTGCGCTATCGGGTTGGGGTTCCTCTTTTCTAAGCCTAAAGAGTTCATACACAATAACAAGAAAGTGTCCCCATACAATAACCATTAATGCAATAAATGTAATCAGCATCCATAGTGGCGGATGTACACTCCATAAGGCCCTTGGTTGCTCCTGTAGTTTATCAGATACGGGTTTGCCCCATTGCTGTGTTACACTGGCTTCAAGGTTTCCAAAAGTTTCATTTTCATCAATTTTTGCCATAATGGTTATATTTCCTTTATCATCTCCCGGCAGGTTGGCAGGTATCTCCACGGTTACTTCTCCATTTTCATCGGTAGTACCTTCTCCTATTTTTAAAGGATTAAAACTACGTTTAACAAATATGCCAATGGTTAAATCCTTGCCAGCAGAATCAGCTGCGCCTGATGCAATGAATTTTACCTTTACAGTTAACAAAGAATCTCCTTTTTCAGGTGTAATTTGTAGCTGCGCTTTTTTTACGGTTACTTCTCCATCAGCAGTTTCCATTTGCTTATTGCCGGCGAATGAGGCTTTAAAATGCAGGCTGCCGTCTTTTGCCATCACCAGGGCATCATTTTTTACGTTAAGTGTTGCTTTTCCATTTTTATCGGTAATTAAAAAACCCAGATTTTTTTCAGTTGTGTCGGTCACTTGTAAAAAAGTAATCTTCAACAGCGGAAGTTTGATGAACGTACCTTTTATTTTAGCTCTTACAGCAGCTTTCAGGTCTGTTGTATTATCTGATTTTTGCACCACAATTAAATCAAGTGCGGGTGAAATCAGGGATTCTTCTTCCTTGCTGTCGGTTTCTTTTGTGGCCGCACTGTCTTTTTGTGCAAAAAGGTTTACCGGTAAACACAACAGCAGCATCCATCCATACCGGAGTATTTTTCTGAATGCGGATTTTATAAATACTTCTTTCATAAAAATATTTTTTAAACAGTTTTTATTTCTTCTTTCTTTACGCTAACGGGTTCGTGATCGTGGTGATGAGGTTCATGTGGAAAATTTACTTCTTCAAGACCAGATACCGGCACCACTGTTACAAATTTTGATATGATTGTAAAGAATAAAAGAAAGGAAGCAATACCGGCAAATGTGAGCGCCCACTCTGGCCAGGTAGCGCTGTATTTTACAAATTCCATTCTTGTATCCTGCATGGGTAATGCCGGTGTTTCAAGCGTTGGTACAATAATAAGGTAACGCTTAACCCACAAAGCAATAACCATTACAAATGCACTTAGTGTTATCCAGTTGGGCTTTCTGGTAGCAGGTATGGCCACTATTAAAATCGGGATGACGATACCTGCAAGATTGGCAAATAATGTCCATCCGCCGTATTCATGAAAACTAAAGAGTTTGTTGATTACTTCATTATCCCATTTTGCAGAACCAAACCAATCTGTAAAATATTCTGAGAAAGTAAAATAACCATACCCTGCGCCAAGCACCATCATACCATAACCAAGATAAGAGAAATGTTTGTTTGTAAAATAATTCTCCAACTTATACATTTTGCGGTACACCCACATGGCAACAATTAAAACACCGCAACCTGAATACAAAGCACCTAAAACAAAGTAGGGGCCAAATATGGTACTGTGCCAGCCTGGCCGCAGCGTCATTCCAAATATCCAGGAGAGGATAGATGCTACTATTATAGATAAGGGTACCATGATTATAGCAAGCAGGTTTTGAGATATAATCAAATGCCTTTTTTGACTGGCTGCACCACGGTAACCGATGGCTAAAATTTTATACAGTTTTTGCTTCCATTTTGGAATATTCATTTTTGCATCACGATACACCGCAAAATCCTTTATCAGGGCCATGTACAGGAATAATACAGCGCCTGCAAAAAATGTTACCACAGCCATTACATCCCATGTCATAGGTGATTGAATACGGGGATAGATGAACAGGTGATGCAGGCGGTCGAAACGGCCAACACACAACAAAATGAATATCGGGCCAACAATAACAGAAATGAGTGTCATCATTTGAGCCAGCCGCACAATGGGCTTGCCCCAGGGCACTTTAAGCAGATGTAATACACCACCAATAATTGCTCCGGCATAGCTGAGACCAATAAAAAAGATAAAGTTTACAATGAAGAGGCCCCACACCACATTATCACGCATACCTGTTACAATATGGCCTTTTGCAATTTGCAGGTACAATGCATAACCTCCAACCAATATCCACGCTAAAAAGAAGATACTCCACATCATATTCTTTTTTCCAAATTTTTCTATATTGGGGCGCTGGTAGTTAAAAGCTTCCTGCTGGTAAGTATTTAGTTCCATAAAATTTACATTTTAAAATACTGGTAATATTCATGACCGGGATTATTTTTTCCCGGGTTCCATTATATCTTTAAATCTTGCTTTAATAGTATCGGGCAGGTTTTCATACCCACGCTCTACCGGAAACTGCCTGTCTTTTGGAGGCAGGTAATAAACCCTTGGCTTGGTACCCAGTTCTTCCAAAAACCTGTACCCGGCACGGTCTTTTATCAGTTGGGTAAAACTTAGTGTTTCGTCACCATTGGTAACTGTATCTTCATTTTCATCACCAAAATAAAATACACCATTGGGGCAAGATTCTACACAAGGTGGCAATAAACCTTCTCTTGACCTGTCGGGACAGAAGTCGCATTTTTCAACCGTACCCACTTTTGCCGGCACACCGGTTTCTGCATTGTAATTAAGATTCATAATATCCAGCGGCATTTCCGGTTCGTCCCAGTTAAAAACACGGGTTGAATAAGGACATGCAGCCATACAGAATTTACACCCAATGCAACGGTCATTATCAATCAACACCAATCCATCCTGTCTTTTAAATGTGGCATCAACCGGACAAACTTTTACGCAAGGCGGATTATCGCAATGAAAACATTGTTTGGGAAACCAATAAGGTGACCCTTTCTCGCTATCCTGCATCAGCTTTACAGTAAGCCATTCTTTGTCTTCGGAGCGGTAGTGATGTTTTTGACAGGCTGTTATACACTTACGGGCATTTTTGCAACGTGCCAGGTCAACAACCATCACAAATTTTTTACCGGCAATACCAACTCTTTGTTCATGCTGTGATAAAACCGCCATGTTTTCGTGGTGATTGAGATAGGCAGAATCTATTTCAACTATTTCTCCATCGGGAGACAATAGCTGTATTTTATTGCTGACAACTTCTTGCTTGGAAGAGCAGGAACAGGCCAAACTGCCGCATGTGGCAGTAACAGCTGTTACAATAGCGGCATTTTTTATAAAATCCCTTCTGCTTTTGTCATTTATTTCTACTTGTTTCATGCTTCAGGTTTAAATGATCAACGGTTATTTTCTTTAGATGGATTATTCATCCAGTCGTAAATTTCTTTGTTGGTAGATTTTTGCTTTTTGGAAGCGGCTTCCAAAACAGCTTTATCAATTTGCACCAGCTTACCATCGGCAGTAAGCATTTTTACCATGCCGGGTTTTGTTTCATTTTTATCAGCTCCGCTAAGTAGCGATAAAAACCACCGGCGGCTTTTTTCTTCTGCTTTGTCATTATTTTCCATGTCAAATTGTTTTTGTTATTTTTTATTTTATCGAAAAAAAGTGAGTGCAAAGTATTCAGATTATGAGTGTCAATTTATGACCGTGAACAAAATTGTATATGATTAAAATCATACCGAAAATGCATTAATGTCATACAATTGTCAGGGCGCTGTTAATAGATTTGCTTTCTGAATTTAACAATTCATTAAATCAACCGGATCTTAAATAAGTAAATTAAATTTTTATGAAAAAAATATCATTAATGAAAGCAATCACGCTATTTCTCCTCGTGATGGTTGTATCTGCATCCGTTATTCAATGTAAAAAAGAAGGAGATATAATAAAAGGGCTTGACAGGTCATTTAAAAACACTGCCGATTCAACTATTTATGCTGCCTTTTACGAAAGCAACACGGTAACTCCTTCTGATGTTGTTGCTGATGTTAATGACAAGATAAAGTTCAGGGGTGTACAAACTATTTTGCATGAGTATTGCGCTACTTCAAACTGCCATGGCGGACCAATAGGCCCTAAGTTTGATACATATCCAGAGATAATGAAGTTTGTAACTGCCGGCAGCCCCGAAAGCAGCAAATTATGGGAATATCTTACCACCAACGATTTTAACAAGGCAATGCCACCGGTAAATTCAAATCATGAGATGAATATCACCGATAAATCACTCATTTTTAACTGGATAAAAAATGGCGCCAAAGAAAGGCCCGATCTTAATGATTTCAGGCCTGCTGCTGTAGCACTTATTGTTACAGGTTGCGGCTCAGCCAACTGTCATAACCAGGCAACTGCCACCGGCGGTTGGGCAAGGGCGGGATTTATCCCTGGATTAGTTTCATCTGATACTACAACATATACTTATATAAATCCTTCAACCGGTGCTGCCACCATTTACTGCCAGTTATCCAATGCTGCCAAGCGTGACCTGGTTTGGAACGCTTATAAAGACAGTGTAAAAAAATTCTATGCTGATACACTTGCCAATGCAAGCTTCAGACCCTGGAAAACTTTTGCTACACCACGTTCTGCACTAA
>JAOAUI010000384.1 GCA_030157685.1 Ferruginibacter sp.
CCTGCCTGCTCGGCATTCAGTTCAAAAGTCGCTTTTTCGCTTTCCAGTTCTGCAATCACTTCATCCCTGTTGGCCCATTCGCCATCTTTTTTATGCCATTTAACCAGGGTAACTTCACTGATACTCTCGCCTACTGTAGGAACTTTTATTTCAATTGACATTTACTGTAATTTATTGTTGTGCAAATTTCGGGGAAAATAAAGGATTATTAAAATTGATTTATAACGCAATCGGCTGCGGTGATTTTTCTCGGCCCTAACCCGCCATAAAAAACAAAAACAGCGCTGTTGACAGGCTGTTCATCAAAATAAATAAAGAAAAGATTATGTACCGAGGTAGGCTTTTAACAGCTTGCAACGTGATGCCGAGCGTAGTTTGGTAATGGCTTTATCTTTTATCTGCCTTACCCTTTCACGGGTTAAATTAAAATGCTCTCCAATGTCTTCCAGGCTCAATGCATGATCTACACCAATGCCAAAAAAGAAACGGATCACATCTTTCTGCCTTTCGGTTAAAGTGCTTAGCGACCTTTCTATTTCTGTTTTAAGCGATGCCTTAAAAGCCAGTGCATCATCTGTTTTTTCTGCATTGTGATTGATGAGTACATCAATTAAAGTACCATCTTCACTATCCGATAAAGGCTGGTCCATACTTACATGCCTGGCAGCAACACCAAGTGTGGCCGCAATTTCCAAAGGATCCATATCCAGGAAAAAAGCAAGTTCCTCCGGTGTAGGCTCTCTTTCATATTCCTGCTCCAGCTGCGAAAAAGCCTTGCTGATGCGGTTTGTTAAGCCAACTTTATTTAATGGTAAACGTACAATTCTCGATTGCTCGGCCAATGCCTGTAAAATACTCTGCCTTATCCACCAAACGGCATACGATATAAATTTAAATCCACGGGTTTCATCAAAACGCTGTGCAGCTTTTATAAGGCCCAGGTTTCCTTCATTAATAAGGTCGGGTAATGTTAAACCCTGGTTTTGATA
This sequence comes from Ferruginibacter sp., assembly GCA_030157685.1. Lineage (GTDB taxonomy): Bacteria > Bacteroidota > Bacteroidia > Chitinophagales > Chitinophagaceae > Ferruginibacter. Next base: position 990 of record JAOAUI010000384.1, read on the forward strand.
TTGCTTGGCTACCGATACTACAAAGCGTAGATTGGCTTTGGTAAGTTTTTCAAGCGATATCTGGCAGCCCTGTTTTATTTTGATGGCTAACTTTACTTCTTCCTCCGGTGTTATTAATTCTACTTTACCAATCTCCTGCAGGTATTTCTCTAAACTCTGACTCTCACGATTAGTGATTGACTTCGTGATTTTAAGCTGACGCATACTCATAAGCCGAAGATTTTTGTGATTGTTAGCAGAAAAAATTTGGGTTAAGAATTTGTTAAAAGCAACAGGCTTTATTAACGTAATTTATACTATTTAGTATACGTTACCAAAAAAAAAAATCTAAAACACTGGATTTCAGTAGCTTAAAACTTGTTTTGTTTAACATTTGATGTGCATAACTAAAACAAAGAAAAATAAATAAATAATTTGTACTGTGGAATATTTTGTTATTATTGCATGAACGCAATGAAGTTTTAAATATACAGAATGAGTAAGAAAGTTTTATATACGCTTGAATACCCCGTGAGATGCTCTCCCGGTATTTTATACGAATTTTTAAGAACGCCGGCCGGCATCCAGGAATGGTTTGCCGATAAAGTAGATGAACGTGATGGCCAATTTAGTTTTTCGTGGAATGGTACTGAAGATAAAGCAGAATTAATTGACAGTGAGGAAGACAAATTTGTACGCTTTCGCTGGGATTATATGACCAAAGACGAATACTTTGAATGGCGCATTGATAAATCAGAAGTTACCAATCAAACCATTTTGGTGATCAGCGATTTTGCCGATAAAAAAGAAATTAAAGACCAGAGCCAGTTGTGGGAATACCAGGTGAAAGACCTGTTTCACCGCCTGGGAAGTTAATCCTTCAGCAATTTAATTATCTCCACAAAAGATTGATCAAGCAACGCAGGTAAAGCAGCCCATGGCTGTAAGGGAAATTTTATGGCCAGTTTAATAAACTCCTTTCCAATGATCATATCCTGCAATGCTGCTTCACTTAGTTTTTTTATACCGGTATAATTATCCGCTTCAAAGTGATGCTGCCACTGGTTTTCATTGATGCAGATAAAAACCTCCTCTTCCACTGCAGTAATATTGTCAATTATTTTCTGCTGAAATTTTTCTTTGTATATACCCGATAAATGAAGCGTAATACTGAAAAAATTGCCCCACCAGAACATCGTTCTTACAGCAAAAATATTTTCAGCATCAAAACATCTTGGATAATCAAGCAACAGGTAAGGAAGCTGCAGGTAATTTTCGCCTTTGGCAATTTTTGGTGTAGATAATACAACCTGTTGAGGCAACCATGCTTTTTCGTTTTCAATCACATGCTGCTGGTTTGCTGCTACTGCACCCAGCAATCCGTTTACCTTGTCAATGATTTTACGTTTAGTTAAAATCCAGCCGGTATTGGTAACCAGTTGCAGTTCATCATCAGAAAGCATTAATTTTGAAAAAGGATTCATCGGCATCAAATTACTACAATTAATTT
>JAOAUI010000385.1 GCA_030157685.1 Ferruginibacter sp.
GCAACAGTGCATACGGACAAAGTAAGTACCTGGCCGAAATGCAGGTGTGGCGTGGCATTGGCGAGGGGCTGGATGCGGTGATGGTAAACCCGGTAATTATATTGGGTGCTGGTGACTGGAGCGGAGGTTCATCGCAAATTTTTAAAACTGCCTACGATGAATTTCCCTGGTACACAGATGGCAGCACCGGTTTTGTAGATGTACGTGATGTGGTGAAGGCAATGATTGAACTGATGAACAGTAATGTTACAGCAGAACGATTTATACTTAGCGCAGAAAACAGAACCTATGCGGATGTGTTTAATTTAATGGCAAAAGCATTTGGCAAAAAAACTCCGCATAAAAAAGTAACGCCCCTGTTGGCAAAACTTGTTTGGCGGCTGGAAGCTGTTAAAAGCTTTTTTACCGGTAAAGACCCTTTGCTGACCAAGGAAACTGCAGCCACAGCAATGACAAAAGCTACTTTCGATAATACCAAACTGAAAAAGTTTTTGCCGGAATTTGAATACCGGAAAATTGAAGAAACTATTACCGATACCTGTAAAGCATTACAACAAAAGATTAACAACGGTTAATTTAATTTTGCATGATAAGTGCATCTTAGATGCCAAAATAATATTCAATGAAAAAAAATATACTGTTTTTATTAATTGCGTTTTATTCTTTATCAGCTTTCTCCCAGTCGGGTTATACCATCAGCGGAAAAATTATTGACGGAGCTACCAAACAGCCTTTGCAGGGTGCCTCTGTATTTGCCGAAAATACAACCATTGGTACAGCTACAAACGAGCAGGGGTTCTTTACCTTAAGATTGCCCGGCGGCGGTTACAGCATTGCGGTAACTTTTACCGGTTATCAAACAGAAACAAAAAGGGTAACTGCAGGCGATGCTGGTAATAACGAAATGGTAATAGAAATAAAGCAGAAAGAAAAATCAATGGAAGAGTTTGTGGTAAAGTCAACATCTGAAGTTGCAGATGGGCTGGAAAAATACGGTGAGTTCTTTTTAGAAAATTTTATAGGCAAAACAACAAACAGCAAGCAATGCTATATTAAGAACAAAGAAGCACTTAAGTTTTTTTATTACCGCAGATCAAAGCGCTTAAAAATACTGGCAATAGCGCCGCTTGAAATTGTAAACGATGCTTTGGGCTATACAATGAAGTATCAGCTTGATTCATTTGTACATGAGTACAACACACAGGTGAGCCTGTATACAGGTAATCCCCTGTTCCAGGAAATGCAGTCGAACGACCAGGCCCAGGTTGAGAAATGGAATGCAGCCCGTAAAGTGGCCTACAATGGCTCTATTCTGCATTTCATGCGTAGCATGTACCAGAAAAAATTAAAGGAAGAAGGTTTTGAAATTCAGTTTATCGTAAAGAATAATGACAAGGAAACAGCCATTCCTTTAAAGAATTTTTATGGAGCTGTGAATTACAATATGGATGACAGCAGTAAAATGGTTGACATTCTGCCAAGACAAAAAGAACTGGCTGTTATTTATAAAAACGAAGGTTCGCCAGATCTGTACCTGGCAACAAACACTGATGCTTCATCAAAATTTCAGCTTTCTGTGCTGTCTTTTTTACCCGATGAATCTTTAAATATTGAGCAGAACGGATTTTATTTTGAACAAAATGATATTACCATAACCGGTTACTGGGCATGGGAAAAAGTAGGCGATATGTTGCCCTATGATTTTGATTTTAAGGAAAAATCTTCACCGGTAATTAAAGAAGAAGTGATTAAAACTGTTGTTGTTGAAACGGTTAAACCTGCAACAGACCTGCCCAAAGCAAATGAAAGCCCGTTAACTGCTGTTGCCTGGAAAGTTGATGAGAGCAAGGTAATTGATGGTAATAGTATGCTTTCTTATAAAAGAGGCGCATCAGAAAATACCATCAACTTCGACAATGATTTTTACAAATTCAATGCTGATAATACAGGCATCTATTCCTTCAACGGGCAGGATTATAAATTTAACTGGAAATACCTGGATACTGAAAAAACAAAAATTGAAATGCTGATCTTATATCCCACACCGCTTATTGTTAATCTCGAAAATGTAACGCTTAGCACCACATCATTAAAATACACCCGTCTGCAAAAAGTGAACGGGTTAAATTTTGTAGCTATCGAATCAAGGACAATAAAATAATGCAGCAGTAATTTATTTGCCCATTACTTTTTCCCATAACTCTGGAATCCTTTTTACCCAAACCAATTCCCTCGATTTTTCTTTGGCTTCCAGTATCGGCGAACCTAAATAGGTTTTGCCTCCTGCCACATCACTGCCAACACCACTCTGGCCATAAATAACAGCATTTTCGCCGATGGTGAGTGTTTTACTTACGCCTACCTGGCCCCACAAAGTAACACCATCTTCTACAGTAACCACACCAGCAATGCCCACCTGTGCAGCTAAAAGGCAGTTTTTACCTAAAACCGTATCATGCCCAATGTGTATCATGTTATCCAACTTACACCCTCTACCAATAATGGTATCGTGGCTTACACCACGATCAATTGTACAGCCTGCGCCAATTTCTGCAAAATCTTCAATGATTACTCTGCCGCAATCAGGCATTTTTTTATACCATAATTCACGGTCTTTTTTGGTATTATAATAAAAGGCGTTGCTGCCGATTACGGTGCCTGCCTGGATGACCACATGATCACCAATGATACAATGATCCATGATAGTTACATTAGGATGTATGATGGTGTTTTTTCCGATGATTACATGGTTACCAATAAATGCATTTGGATAAATAAAACTTCCTTCACCAATCACTGCCGAATCGCTGATCATTTTATTGGCGGGTTCAAACGGGCGGAAATGCGTTACGATTTTGCAATAAGCATCAAAAGGATTTTCAACTATTAGCAAAGCTTTTCCTTCCGGCACATCTGTTTCTTTGTTGATGATGATAAAACTGGCATCACTGTTCAAACACTTGTTGTAATATTTTGGATGATCAACAAAAACGAGATCACCTTTTTCAACCTTGTGAATTTCATTGATACCGGTTGCCGGCTCATTGGTGTTGCCAACTAATTTTGCATTGATGAATTCAGCGATCCATTGCAACGAAACGGGAGATGGGAATTGCATAATCTGTAAATTTCAGCAAAGGTACATTGCTTTGCATTTAGTTGATTTTATAAGAAAAACTAAAAAAATGCCGCTTTGTGCAAAAATTTATGAATATTTTTTTGTTTTCAGCATGACAGAAAACGTCACAAAAAAACCGGATAATAAGCATCGCAAGGTTAAGCATTTTCAAATTTCTGAGCATGCACAAAATAAAATGTATACTCATGTGCTCTTCTGTAATACCTGTTTTTACAATGGTTTCAGGCGATCGGTTTATTTATTTTTTAAAAAGAAAAACAACAAACCGTTTTTTTATTTTTTTTATTCGTCTGATTATTGAGAAAAAACCAGTGCCCTTATCCACAGCCCGGTTTAAAATGTGAATAAAATAATTCGAAAATATTTTTTGGTTAGCGAAAATTATTTTTAATATTGTGTAGGGAATTTGGTTCCCGGTACTTACTAACCCATCTATATAGCGAAGCCTGACTGTTAAAAGTCAGGCTTTCTTTTTTAGTTTCATTGTAAAAAATAAAACACTGGTAAATGAAAATTTACGAAACAATCCAAAATGAATTTATCATCAGCACCGATAAAAGCAAACTTGATGTTGATATGATTCATAATTATTTATGCAACGAAAGTTATTGGGCAAAAAATATTCCGGTTGAACTTGTAAAAAAAAGTATTGATGGTTCCTGCTGTTTTGGTTTGTTTGTTGAAGAAAATTTTATTCTTAAACAAATCGGTTTTGCAAGAGTAATTTCCGACTGTGCAACTTTTGGTTATTTGGCAGATATTTTTATTCTTGAAGCATATCGCGGAAAAAGTCTTTCAAAATGGCTGATGGAAACAATTATGAATTGCCCCGGTCTGCAGGGTTTACGAAGATGGTTACTGGCAACAAAAGATGCACATGGCCTGTACATAAAATTCGGTTTTTCGCCCCTGGATAAACCTGAACGAATCATGGGTTTTAAGCCCTTTGATGAATACCCCGAAACCAACTCATAATTATATCCTTAACTTGCAGCCTAAATTATGATACATGCTTAAATCAATGACCGGTTTTGGAAGAGCAGAACAGACCGTACATGAAAAAACCTTTTTGGTGGAAATAAAGGCGCTTAATGGCAAACAATTTGAATTGCAGCTTAAACTGCCTCCTTTGTTAAGGCCTTACGAATTTGAGATCCGCAATACCCTTCAGGAGCATTTGGTACGTGGTACTATTGACTGCATGGTTATCATCAAGCAAAACGGAACATCAAAACCGGTTAACATCAATACCGATTTAATAAAAGCATATTATACCCAGATAGAAACCCTGGCAGGTGAATTGAAGATTGATACCAACTCGGTACTGAGTGCCTTGCTCCGTTTGCCTGAAGTGGTAACACCAACTAATGATATTTTAAGCGAAACCGATTTTGCTGAATTCAGTAAGGTGTTGCTGGAAGCTTTGAACAACCTGAATCAGCACAGATCGGATGAAGGTGCTGTTTTGGAAAAAGATATGCTGCTCCGCATCAGCAATATTAAAGAACAGGAAGAAGCTATTTTGGTATTAGAACCTAACCGTAAAAAAAGAATAAAGGATGAAATAAACCAGTTGCTGGAAAAACATGTTGGCAAAGAAAATATAGACAATAACCGCATGGAGCAGGAATTGATCTATTATATGGAGAAGATTGATATTCATGAAGAGCAGATCAGGCTGCGCCAGCATTGTGAGTATTTCGAGTCAATCATTAATGAAGCAGATGAAGGCAAGGGAAAAAAACTGTCTTTTATTTTGCAGGAAATTGGCCGTGAAATTAATACAACCGGCAGTAAGGCTTATGATGCCGATATTCAAAAATGTGTAGTAAAAATGAAGAATGAACTGGAGAAAGCCAAAGAGCAGGTGCTAAACATATTATAGGAGTAAGCAACTAAGTAAAAATTAAAACGTAAAAAGCACAAAGAGGTTTAAGTAATGAAAAGTATTGTAAAACATAAGTTTCAGTTTTTATTATTGCCTGTTGCTTATTGCATATTCTTAAGTTCTTGTACCCAGATAGATATTTTTGAAAAGAACATGGTAATACCAAAATATGAATGGCAGCAGCGTTTTACTGCCAAAGGAGATTTTTTTATTACCGACACCTCTTCGGCCTATAGCATTTACCTGGTATTGCGCCATACTGATGCGTATAAGTATAACAATATCTGGCTCAATATCGGGCTGCAACCTCCCGGCGACAGTTTGCATATACAAAAAGTAAACCTTGCTTTGGGTGATGATGCGAATGGTTGGGAAGGTACAGGAATGAACGATATCTGGGAGGTTAGGAAATTATTAAATGGAGCACCACGCAGGTTTAAACAGCCTGGTAAATACAGTTTCAGCATTTCGCAAATCATGCGTGATAATCCTTTGCCGCATGTTATGAGCATTGGTTTACGCATTGAAAAGCAAAAAGATTAACAAAGTCTTTACCACAAAACCAGCCTCAGGCCGTTTTTTACAAAACAATTCTTTATTTTGCATATTATGAAAATGAAAATAGCTGCTCTAATACTTCTTATTTCAATTACCGGAAATGCAAATGCTCAACGCAGCAATGATAATCTTGAATATGTTCAAAAAGGCGAATTTGGAATTACAGCAGGCCTGGCGCATTATTTTGGCGATTTAAATACCAGGGCATCAATCAGCAGGCCCAAACCGGCATTGGGCGCTTTTTTTCGTAAGCAGTTTGGTAATTATGTAGGATTAAGATTAAGTGCACATTATGCACAGGTGGGCTATAGTGATATTTATAGTAAAAATGATTATCAGAAAACCCGTAACCTGAGTTTCAATTCAAATATCTGGGAAGTGGCATTGCAGGGCGATTTTAATTTCTTCAAATTCATTCCTACCAATCCGGATTATGCCTTTACCCCATATATTACTTTAGGCATCGGGGTATTTACCTACGATCCTTATGCATATACAAACGGAAAAAAAGAATTTTTACGTCCTTTAGGTACCGAGGGGCAACTTATAGCTTACAAAGGCAGAAAACCTTATAGCACACTTGCCATGTGTATACCACTTGGGGTTGGCTTTAAATATAACCTAAGCGAAAAATTCAATTTCTCTTTTGAACTGGCTCATCGCTTTACCACTACCGATTACCTGGATGATGTAAGTACAACTTATATAGGGGTGAACAAATTTTTGCCTTTATCAACAGCTGCTTTACTGCAGGACCGCTCTATTGAAATAGACAAGGATAATCCCCTTGGCGTAGAAGGCAGGCAACGTGGCTGGAGCAAACAAAGGGATCAATACATCATTGCAGAGATCGGGGTAACCTATAATATCAGCACCTACCGTTGCCCTACAGCCAAATAATAGTTCAACTGCTGTTTTCAAATATACATATTGAGTCACAACACCGTACTGTGTTTCCGAAAAAATAAAAATGATAATTTATTGTTTTTATAATTTTTTTTATATCTTAGCATTTCCCCAATCAAATAAGTGATGACTTACCTCATCATTTTTGTCTCCTCCAAAGAATAACAAAAGCCGAATCCATTTATTTCTGTGATTGAACCATAGTTTATCTCACTACCAACAAGTTAACTATGGCGTTCATTCGCAACTGCATTGTTATCGCAATGGCGATATTTTGTGTATTGTTTACAAATGCACAAACTGTCCGCTACCCGGTTCAATCTTCAAAAACGCTGCAATCAACAGCAGGTGATGTTGCCATGCTTTTACAAAAAGCAGTACCAGGTAGCCAGTTTATCAGCGCACCCTATTCTACATTACCACAATCGGGTTTTATATTTATATACGATTCAACAATTACCGGTAGCCAGGCCTGCAGGGTAGAAAGCGATGGTGCTGGCTTCATTAAATTTTCTGCATCAGAAGATAATGGAATGTGCTTTGGTGTTTATCAATACTTTCAGCAATTGGGCTTTCGGTTTTATTTGCCTGGCTCTATTTGGGAAAAAATTCCGGTTCTTACAACTCCCTACAAAAAAATCGACAGCATTTACAGTTTTAATTTTAAATACAACGGCTGGTACTTAAGCGGCGGCCACAACCGCTGGGTAATGGATAATGATAATAACTATGGATGGGAATCTTACTTTGGCCTGAACGGACATAACTGGTCTTTATACCAGCGCCGCAATGGTATGACCGGCGAATACAGGTTTGCAGGGCATAGAAGTGATATCATTAGTGGAGCCAATGTTGCTACCTGGCAAAATAATCCCTGTTACATTGCATCTTATAATAATTCACGTGCTGTAAGCTCACAATCGGTGCCCGATGTAAATAATGCATCGGCAAAAGATTTGTGGGCTAACACAATTGAACAAAAATATACAGCATACCGGGCTTCGGTTTTAAATAATCCAATTGCTTACATAAACCAGTTAAGAGGTTTAAACTACAATAACTTTAATGTTGGTATTGAAGTAACAGATGGCGCTCTTTGGGGAAATACAAAAGACAATGCAGGTTGTATAAATGTTGGATATGCAAAAGAAAGCGATCAAAGTATTACACTGGCAAATTATACTGCACAAAAGATCGGCAGCAAGTATCCCAATATCCGTTTTCAGGTATATGCTTATTCAACACATGCTGATATTCCTTCGGCAGGTATGCCGATAAATGAAAAACTGGATATCCAGTTAATTCCTGAAGTATATCAAAACCTCACCAGTACAAACGGTTTGCGCAACCGCTGGTATAGCCGTACAAAAAATGTATCTGAATATAATTATTTAAACCTCTCCGGCTGGAGTGGCGAAACACCTTCACTTGACCTGGATGCTTTAAAAGCAACCCTGCAAATTGCAAAAGATAAAAAAAGCCAGGGTTTAATGTGGGAAGCATCGCCTGCAAAATTTGCAAGCCTGCCTTTTTTACTTGCCGCAAATCAAAACTTGCAAAATAATATTGAAGTAGACAGCACCCTGGTAGAATTTTGTGACAACATGTTTGCCGCAGCGGGGAGAACTGTTTACAGCCTGTTGGAATTATGGACTGACAAATCAAAACTTGCCGGAGGAATTTCGAACCTGTACAAACTGCCTTTGTATTTTGAATTGATGCATGAAGCAGAACAGCAAATTGCTCAGGAACCCGAAATTGTAAAAGCAAGATTGCGTGAATTAAAAGCTTACCTGCATTACACAGCTTTGTATTATGATTGGGCCGGCGACCAGGGAACAAACGCTAAAACCAGTAAGGCTGCCGCTTTGTGCCTTTACCTGGCTAAAATAAATAAATTGCAACTGGTTAACAGTTATTACCTCATATCAACCATTAGCAGGAGCTATGCAACCAGCAGTAGTTTTTATCAGCTATATAATGTTGCAACCGGCACAGCTTATCAAAATGGAAATTTACCTTTAATAACTACCGCTGAAATTGAGAATGATTTTAGAAATGATCTGTCGAAGTTCACCGGCATTATCAGTAAATATAAATTTGAAACAACTGATGTAATTGCCAGCCGCCTTGATGCAGCAGGTTTAAAAATACCCGAAAAACTGAATGTACAGCTCAGCTATACAAACGGCATGGACTATTACAATCGCAGCGAATTTAGTATTAAAGCGCCCAGGGCTGGCACTTTTACAATTGATTACAACCCCACTTTTGAAATGGCTGATAAAGGGTACATCAATTTTACTGTAGAATCTACAGATAGAACTTTAGAGATCATAGAAGATTTTTCGCTTGACAGAAATGCAAAAACAGGCAGCATCACCATCAGGCTTCCGGCAGCAGGCAATTATAAGTTGACGGTTTGCTCAAAGTACAAGTCGTCAGTTAATTTAAGCATCACCACAAATAAAAATGCATTTTATAAAAGCGGTACCTTCTTTGGCAAAGCAACAGAATCATATGATAAGGATATAGATAAACCGGGATACATTTATATTCCTGTAGGAATTGATAAATTGTATTTTAGTTTGGGTAATAGCAATGCCGGGGGCAAAGGCTTTAAATCAGAAGCTCATATCAACAGTGCATTTGCCATACAGGACATTAATGGAAAAGTTTTAAAAGCACGATTTGTAACCCCCAATGATTCTGCTTTATTTTATATTGACATACCCCGTGAGTCGGCCGGCAAATTCTGCCGCATCATCAGAAAATTTTACCAATATAATTTGGTGTTTAGCAATGTAAATAATTTTTTATGGTATGCCCAGCCAAAGCCATTGTCATGTAAGGATGCCGATTTTACCATTGATGTGATCAATAAAGATGATCATTGCATTACGCAGTTAACAGCAAATGCAAAGTCGGGTCAGTTTGATTGGGAGATTACAGATGCAGGCAACACCTACAATTTTAATAACCAACGGGTGATTGAATTACCAGACTATATTTCGCAAAATGCAGTAGTTACATTAACCAACGGGTTAAACTGCGCAATAACCAAAAAAATTGCCGACGATGACGACTTTGTAAAAAACAAACAAGCCTGTGGAGTAGTTATGTTTCCCGAAACACCAGCCATAACTGTAATGCCGGTGGTATACCCTAACCCTTCAACCGGTATTTTTAAATTTATGCAAAATGGCACTGATTTTACTGCAAGCCAGGTGTTTATAGTAAATGGCCAGGGCAATACCGTGGCTGTATTTAATAATATCAGGCAGTTTAATATCAGCCATTTACCGGCAGGAATGTATTGGTATAAAATGGTAATAAACAAAAAGGCGTTTACCGGAAAACTGGTGAGGCTTTAATACCATCTTAATTTACGAACTAGCCAGAACGGCTACGAGGAAATTTTAGCTGGTATTAAACCAATAGAAAGCTGGTTGGGCTTTTCAGTATGGTGCATCGGCATAAGATTTAGGTTAAAAGCCATATTCCAACTAAAATTTATTACTTTTGCCCCCCAAAGTCAGGCCCTGCGCCTGACTACTCTTTTATACTCTTTATGACTCCGAAGGAAAATATAGATATGCAGCGTTTGCCAAGCCACATTGCCATCATTATGGATGGTAATGGAAGATGGGCAAAGGAAAAGGGCGAAGATCGCCTTTATGGCCATTTGCATGGGGTAGAAAGTGTACGCAATATTGTGGAAGGAGCTGCAGAATTAGGTATCAAATATCTTACCCTGTATGCCTTTAGCACCGAAAACTGGGACAGGCCTGAATATGAAGTATCCGGATTAATGGAACTTTTAGTTGATACCATCCGCAATGAAGTACCAACCCTTAATAAGAACAATATTAAACTGCACGTAATTGGTGCTGTTGATATGCTGCCCGAGGCAGCCAAAAATGAACTGAAAGAAGCTTTGAACGAAACCGCAGCAAATACAGGCCTGAACCTGATTATGGCGTTAAGCTACAGCAGCCGTTGGGAGATTACAGATGCGGTTAAACACATTGCTGCCGATGTAAAAGCCGGTAAGCTGATGCCGGAAGATATAAGCCAGGATACCGTACAACAATATCTGACAACAAAAGATTTTCCCGATCCGGAACTGATGATAAGAACCAGCGGCGAATACAGGATAAGCAATTTTTTATTGTATCAGCTGGCTTATGCAGAGTTGTATTTTACACCAACGCTTTGGCCCGATTTCAGAAAAGAAAACTTGTATGCTGCCATTCTCGATTTTCAAAGCCGTGAACGCAGATTTGGCAAGACAGGAGAACAGATAAAAGACAACGAAACCACGGCTTAAAGGCCTGTAAAATAGGGTGGTAGAGAAATTTGCCCGTTTTTGATCATTGTAACTGATGATTTAGGATGAGGTTAACAAATAGTTTTAATTATTGGGCTTAATTTGCCGCACGTTAAAAACAAACTGATGGAGAGGATTTACAAAGG
>JAOAUI010000386.1 GCA_030157685.1 Ferruginibacter sp.
CGCTGCGCTTTACCAGGTTGTAATTATTTTCTAAAAAATAATTCAACTCTTTGTGATCTTTTGGAACAGCAGGTGTATATATTACCAATTCAGCCGCCTTGTCAATGAACTCAATATTGTCTTCAAAATGAATTGCTATTCCTTCTGCAGCCAGTTTTTTTGTTAAAACAGTTTCTGTTTTATCATAGCCGCTAACTGCAACTCCGTTTGTGTTAAAATACCTGGCTAACGCACTCATCCCAATACCTCCAATACCTAAAAAATATACCCTCTTAACCCCCTCCGCCTCCGCCAGCTGGCGGAGAACCTTTGCCTCTTCTATATTTTTACCTTCTTCCATTTATTGAATCAATTTCAAAATTTCAGTAGCAATAATTTCATCAGCATTGATTATGGCCAGTTTGCTGATATTACTTTTTAATTCCTGTTGTTTATTCTCATCCTTTGCCAGGGCGATGATTGAAGGCACCAACAATGCTAACGCCTCACTGTCTTTTATCATTATGCCTGCATTTTTATTAACTAAATTTTGTGCATTTACGGTTTGATGATCTTCTGCCGCAAAAGGAAACGGAACAAAAACCACGGCCTTCTTCATCACACATAATTCAGCAATAGCCATGGCACCACTTCTGCTTATCACCAGGTCGGCAGCCGCATAAGCATTTTCCATCTGGTTAATAAAATCGCCTGCCCAAATATTGGTTTTACCTGCTGCTGCTTCTTTTCCCTTTGCTGCATAAGGCTTGCCGGTTTGCCATATCAGTTGCAGATTGTTTTGTGCAAACAAGTCCAGATTTTTATCCAATGCCTCATTAATACTTTTTGCACCCAGGCTTCCACCGACCGACAATACTGTTTTTTTTGCAGGATCCAATCCAAAAAACTTAATACCTTTCTCTCTGGTAACAACACTTTTTGAAATACTCTCCCTTACCGGGTTTCCTGTTACCATAATTTTATTGCCCGGAAAGAATTTTTCCATACCATCGCTGGCAACGAATATTTTCTTAGCTTTTCTTCCCAGCATAATATTGGCTTTACCTGCAAAAGAATTACTCTCATGAATGAAAGTAGGAATACCATTTGCCTGCGCAGTTCTTAGCACAGGAAAACTGGAATATCCTCCTACCCCAATTGCAGCCGTAGGTTTAAAAGACTTTAATATCCTTCTTACCTGGAAAAAACTCTTTAGAAGTTTAACTGGTAATCCAATATTTTTTATCAAAGAACTTCTGTTAAACCCAGCTATATCCAATCCCTCAATTTTAAAACCTGCCTGTGGTATCTTTTCCATTTCCATTTTTCCTTTGGCACCCACAAATAAAATTTCTGTTTGTGGTTCCTGTTTTAAAATGGCATTTGCAATTGCAATTGCCGGAAAAATATGTCCTCCTGTTCCGCCGCCCGCTATGATAATTCTTTTATTCATTTACAATTTCTGGTTGTGCCTTTCCTTCCAGCTGCTCTACGTTTCTTGCTACACTTAATATAATACCGATGGATAAACAGGTGAATAAAAAACTACTGCCACCCATACTCACCAGTGGCAACGTTACCCCGGTGTTTGGAAAAATATTTACATTAACGCCCATGTTGGCTATTGCCTGTATCACCAGCATAAAACTTAATGCCAGCGCCAGGAAAGCTCCAAATGCATAAGGACATTTGCGGTACAACCGTATACAACGGTACAAAAACAATAAATAAATAAACACCATAAAAATACCGCCAAGCAATCCGTACTCTTCCAGTATAATTGCAAAAATGAAATCGCTGTAAGAGTGCGGTAAAAAATTTCGTGCCTGGCTGTTACCCGGCCCCAACCCAAGCCAGCTGCCTTTTGCAATGGCAATCTTTGCCTGGTTTATCTGAAACAGTTTTTCATTGGCATCTTCTTTATTGCTATACATGAAAGTTTGTATACGGCTGATCCAGGTAGGCACACGGCCAACAGAAAATATAGCCGGTATATCTTTTGCCTTCTGCTCTGTTTTATCATATGTGCTTACTGCAACTGAAAATAAAATAAGCACTGGTATTGATATAATGCCAATAGTGAGTAAAATATGTTTTGTACTAACTCTACCTATAAACATGATCAGGATACTGGTGCCTCCAATAAGCAAGGCCGTTGAAAGGTTTGCCGGCATGATGAACAAGCAAGTGATTGCAACCGGGATAATGATCGGCAGAAATCCTTTTTTAAAATCTTTGATCACAGCCTGCTTACGGCTTAGCTGCCTGCTTAAATACATGAACAAAGAAAGTTTTGCAAGATCCGATGTTTGAAAAGTCATGTTAATGACAGGCAGTTTTATCCATCTTGTGCCGGCATTTAATGTCTGGCCAAAAAACAATGTATAAATCAGTAATAAAACAGAAAGGATAAATAATGGCAAAGCTATTCTTGAATAAATGGTATAGTTAACCCGGTGTGCAAAATAAATGA
>JAOAUI010000387.1 GCA_030157685.1 Ferruginibacter sp.
GCTTTACAGAAGCTGAAGATGTGATAAAAGCATCCATCGTAGTGCAATCAGACTCGCTTGTGGAAATGTTAGATAAAAACTTACCGCATGATAAAAGGTTTGTAAAGAAAGCAGGCATGACAGGTAAAGAACGATGTGACCGGGAATTGAATGCATTTTACCACAGGACAATTGAAAAATTTCCGGAAGATGGCAATTGGAACTATAAATTGGGGTTACTTCTGTATAACCGTGCTCATTTAAATACGATAATTCCTTATTTCGATTCTATTGTATGGTTCCCCAAGCTCAACAAGGAACTTTTTATTGATTATGACTTTGCTATTAATCTCCAGGGAAAAATTTTGAATACAAACTGGGAAATTATTAAAATTGCAAATATTGATTCATTGGCGCTATTAGATGAATCAACCACAGGTCCTTCAACTCCACTAAGTTTAGATTTAATTAAAGTAAATGAGTCTGAAGGGAACGCCATTAAAAAATTGGTAATACCTGGTACAGGTGAAAATATTGATTTAGCAGACCCGGTAATTTTACCCCGCAAAAATGGCATTACTTACTTAAAAAGAGCAGCGGAGTTATTATCAGATAATGAAACCCTGGCAGATATTCATTTTAAAACAGGCAATATTTATTTGTGGGCAGGTTCAAAAAAACAAGCATACCCATATTTCGAAAAATCACTGGCAATGCTGCCGGATAATGCCAATGCAAGGCTTAAACTTGTCGATATTTATGCGGCCTTGTATAAAAACAGCTCTGCACTTAAACAGCTTAATTATTTATATGACAGCAGCCAGATCAATTTTGAAAAAAGAATGTTACTGGCTCAATTTAATATTCATGCAGGTGAGTTTGAAAAAGCTGTTACCTTACTAAATAAAGCTGAAGTCATTTATCCGTATCAGCTAACGGAAATTACTGATTTACGGGGCCGATTAAACTTGCTGGCAAATAAACCCAGGCAGGCTATTATATATTATGAAAGCAGCATGAAACAGGTTAAAGGTGAGATGTGCAAATTTCCGGCGTATTCATTGGCATGTTTATATGCTTCAACCGGAAATAACGACCAGGCATTTCAATGGCTTAAAACAGCCATTGGGTATGGCTTTAACTATTCATTTGTTTTACAGAACGATCCTCAAATGGATAAACTGCGACTTACACAGAAATGGAAAACGCTGGTTGGCGGTATTGCAAAGAAAGAATACAGTAAAGCAATTAATAATACAGATGGCGATGGTTTAAATAAATAATCATGTACCATAAAACCTCCCGGACATAATCTTTATAAAAGGCTTTTGCCGTTTGCATTTAATGTTTTTTTCATCATTGCCCCAGGTTCGGTTTGCCTTGGTTTCGGTTTAATTGTTGTTTTTAAAACAATGTTCTGCCATTTAGAGTTGCAATAGGCCTTTGCCGGTTACATTTCATGGTTTTTTCATCATTGCACCAGGTACGGCTTGCCTTGTTTTCTGTTTGCTTTTTGGTTTCTTCTATAATTTTCTCCCATGTAACATCTGTTTTTGAGTAACCCAAGTTTATTTCCAGGTTGTTTCTGAAAAAAGTAGAAAAGTAGCCTCCAAAATCAGCGTTACTAATGGCCAGATAACCAGGGGATGCTGCTGCTATCAATATGGTTTGCCGCATGGCATTCAAAAATAAATTGCGGGCGTTTTGTGTACTCCAATTTATGCCAAATCCCCCTTTTTTGCCTGCCAGTGGCGGCTCTTTCACCATGGGATTAGTTTTGGTTATGGTGTCATTGCAACTTTCACTGATGATCAGGTTAAGCCTGGCGCCTTTGCTTTCTATCTGTTTCAGTATATATTCTGTACTTAAGGAATTTTCCTGGTACTTTTTAAAT
Organism: Ferruginibacter sp.; assembly: GCA_030157685.1. Lineage (GTDB taxonomy): Bacteria > Bacteroidota > Bacteroidia > Chitinophagales > Chitinophagaceae > Ferruginibacter. The sequence goes on from JAOAUI010000387.1 coordinate 1,874, forward strand.
TTATCTTTTACCACATCACGCAAATCAATATAAGGCCCCGGCCACCCATCTTTTTGCATTCTGAAACCATGACCTGCGTAATAAAAAACAACAATATCGTTTGGTCCGGGCTTTAAGAAAGTATTTATCTTATTTATGACCGTTTGTTTGTTAAAGTCATTGCCGGTAACTGTATCATAAATAAATGCACTGATGCCCAGGAACTCTTTTATTTTGCGAAACAGGTTGATCGCTTCATTCATACCTTTTCTATCGGCTACTCCAATCTCGGGATCGGTTACATTGCAAACAAACAATAAAAAAAGTTTAGTATTTGCTTCGGTAGTAGTTAAAGCTTTGGAGTTATTAGTTACAAACAGGCTTCTGTAAAAGGGTTCATATACCTTAAAGTAAGTAAGCACAAATTCTTTTGTAAGGGCTTCCTGATTAATGCTTGAAACTTTGCTGAATTTTATCAAGTCTGTATTACAATCTGCAGTGCCATTTGTAATTCCTGCCGGTTCGTATAAGCCCGAAACTGTTTCCTTTTTAAAACATACATATCCGGGAAGATTAACTACCGGATTATTACTAGCGACAAATTTCGGATTCTGAAGTTTGTAATAAATCCTGTCGCCGTTAATACAACTGGCATTATTTTCTATAATTTCTTCTTTAACATCAAAATCAGCTAAAACAGAATCAGCGGATGTGGGTGTAGTAAATTTCAACCTTACTTTTCCGGTTCCGTCATTATTATCAATAAAAAGTGCTTTATAGTCAATAGGATTTTGATTATTTAAATAAGTAAATGAAAACTCATAAATAGTTTGAGCATGTAATGTAATAACGGTTACCAAAAGGGGAAATATTACTACAAATATTTTTTTCATATATCAAATTTTTAAACAAAGTACATAAAACTATTCAAAATATTTTGTCACTTGTTTGATACTATGAAATATTAATTGTAAAATTATACTCTAAAACCTTAAAAAATGATCAAACAAAACAAAACAAAACTGCAATTTATCTTTGGCGGAATTTTAATGTTAACTTTTACTGTTGCCGCATGCAACAACAGTGGAGAGAAAAAAGAGGGTACAAAAGATACTGTGGTTACAACAACACCACCAGTTACGGTAAGAGATTCGGTTGACACTACCATGGAACCTATTCCGGGAAAAGTAGCACCAGGATCTGACCAAAAACCTCCTACTCCTTAGAGGATTTAATAATTATTTTGGTTCGTTTCATTTTAAGTTTATTACCGGCAAATAAAGGCCGGTTTTTTGTTAGCCAGTTTATCAGCCAGCTTTCAACCCGGTGATGTGTGGGAATAAGTACGGCTGCTATTGAAACAAAAATCAGCATTTCATATACGGGTGTATGATTGGTAATTTCTGCAACATATGGATGCAGAAGCAATGTCAGATATTCAAATAAAATCAGCAAAGAAAGAATACCCAGTATTTTGATTAACCTGATATGGAGTTTTATCCTGCTCAATAAAAGGGTAATAATAAAAAAACCGGGTATGAAAATGGCAATAAACAACATTTGCAATTGTTGTTTTCTTTCCTTTTTTGCAATCCTTGAATTTTCAGCAATTTCCAGCTGCCGTATTTGTTCATTACTTGATAGTACCTGCGATTCTCTGATACTACTTTTACTGTTAATACTATCATTCAGATTTTGTACATAATTCAGGTAAAAGAATGAACTGTCAAGATTCTTCTCTTCCTTAAATTTTAACGATAAAAATTTAGCTGCATCCAGTTGCCTGGGTAAAAAGCCATCATTTTTGGCAATAATAAGCGATTGCCTCGCATAAAAGGCGGCAGAGTCTTTTTTAGTTAACTTATTATACAAGGCTGCAAGTCCAAGATATGCTTCACAAAGCAGTTCATCGTCTTCTGCCTGTTTTAAATATACAATTCCACTTTTATAATTAGCCATAGCCAATAGATATTGCTCTGTCTTTAAATAATTATTTCCCAGGCCTGTCATGGACATTCCTTCGAAATAATTATTTTTTTCCTGCCGGGCAATATTGAGTGATTTATTAAAATAACTGAATGCAGAGTCGTTCATTTTGAGCTTGTCATAAACATCACCAATATTTAATGCTATTCTATATTTCTGGTCAACAATATTGTACTGTTCAATAACTGAATCGGCTTTATAATAATAAGTAAGGGCTTTGTCATATTCTTCCAGGTTAACATACACAAGGGCTATATTCATTAATACACTGGTAAGCTTTGCCTGGTTGTTTGTTTTTTCCACAAGCTTCAGCGTTTTTAAATTATATTCCAGAGCAAGAGGGAAATTGCCAATTAACCTGAAAATAATAGCTATTGTTCCCAAACTCTTTGACTGGCCATTAACGTACTTGATTTTTTTTGCCAGCAAAAGCGCTTCATTGGAAATAACCAAGGCTTTTTCCGGATCATTAACCCGTAATTCATAACCGATATCGCACATCAGTTTAACCCTGTTTGTATCAGCTTTTTCTTTATCAAGTAATTGATATAGGCTATCAACAACATTTTTTTGGGCAAACAGCCCATGAGGCAAACAAAAAAGAAAAATTAAAATCAATTTCCAGATCATACAGTTAGTTACCAGGATTAGTAAAGTAATACTTAAAAGTAAGCATTCTGCGGGTTATCAGGAAAACTGGCAATGTTGTTTTATTTTAAACATTTTTTAGATAATTGCTTTCTAAACTAATTCATTTGTCCAGGAAATGATAAACAAACAGAAATCAAGTGCATAAATGCTGTTTTCGTGTAACTTACACAATCAATTTTATATCGTATGGTCAATACATTAGCTCAACTCCTCGGCTATCTCGCTTTTATTTTTTTAGCAGTTTCGTTGTGGGTTAATAACGATATAAAATTCAGGTGGATAAACAGTTTGGGCAGCCTCTCCTTTGTATTTTACGGTATTTTAATACATGCATTTCCCATTGTTTTAACCAACGGCGTTTTATTCGCTATTAATATGTATTTTCTTTTTAAAATTTACCAAAGAAAGGAAAAATTTGAGATTGTTGAATTCCGGAACGATGCTGCGCTTATCCCAAAATTTCTTTCCTTTTATCAAAAAGATATAGAGTCTTATTTTCCTGGTTTTGTAATGGGAGCAGGGGAAAATGAAATACGCTTTGTTGTACTGCGTGATATTGTTTTTGCAAATCTTTTCGTGGCAACGGTAAACACAAATGGCGATGCCTTTGTAAAAATAAATTATACGGTACCAAAATACCGGGATTATAAAGTAGGCCGTTTTTTGTTTGATGAAGGAAAAGAATTCCTGCACAATAAAGGTATAAAGCGAATCATCTATATACAGGTTTCCAATGCACAGCACGAAAAATTTTTGAAAGTGATGGGATTTAAAAAAGAAAGATTTGAAGCAACTGATTGTTATATGAAAAATATCTGATCCGGATATTATTGCTTTACTGGCGTAAAAAGAAATCACAAATCTTATTAACAATACAATAGGTACATACTAATTTACCCGGCCATTCGTTTGTCTGATACTAAGCAGCAATGCTGCCGATTAATCCGTATTATTCACATTGTAACTTAACCTGCATGAAAACTCAGTTAATAAGCTGTAAACATCTGTTTACTTCAATGGCAGCCTTTTTGCTGTTCGCCAATATAGGTGTTGCTCAAAAAAACGGTATTTTACCTTTAACAGGGATGAAATTTTTTAATGAAGGCATTACTGCAGGTGCAATAGATATTAAGATTGATGGAGCTCAATTACTGAGCAACAGGCTGCCTTTAAACAAGGAAATAGAGATCAGGCTTCAGCAAACGAGTGGTTTTACATTGAATAATTCCCAGGCAATGTTTGCCGGGGCCGAAGTAATTGTACTATCACCCAGGGGAGAAATTCTGTTAAATAATCCAAATGTTTTCCTGAAAAGCTATTCAAATGGGTTTTATGCAAAAGACCTGAATGCACTCAGCATAAAGTTTGGTATTGGTGCTGATTTGATGAGAGGAAATTTTGGTGGAGTTTTAAAAGTCCGGTTATATGATCTGAAAGGAAAAAATCAGCTGCGGCTTGAAATTCCTGTGAGCTTTGCAAAACCAGGCGAAGCGGTACAGGTTTCAAAAAATGCAAAAAACATAAAAGCCAATACAGGTGTAAATGGTATCATAAACGGGCTGCAGGCTAAGGACATGCTGGTTAATGTAGATACCACCATAAAAGTATCGCCAAAAATGGCTTACACCAGTATGGATATTTCAAATATTGAGGGCTCCAGTTTATCTGAGATATTTTCAGGAAAAGAAACTTTTTGGGTGTACGACAGCGATCTGAATGAAGTAAAAATAACTGACATTCTTTTAAAAAAAGTAAAAGGAGCGATGGAAAACAATACAGTAAATTGTACTTTAAAAATCCCTTATCGCTTAAAAACAAACAATACCAAAATGTATACTGTACGGTACAGATGGGAGAGTCCGGATAAGAGCCAGGTAATAGATGTGGTTGTTAGAAATTAAATATCAGTCATTGGTCCATTAAGTAATTGGGATTTTATTAACTACAATTAGTGAATAAAATCCCAATTACTTGTTTACTTGCACTTATTTATAAAATCCAGTATTTCCAGTACCGAAATGTTTTTTGCGTCCTGGTAATTATGATATTGCTCGGCAACCAGGTCAACAGAACAGTCGCAGTATTTATGTGCTTTTTCGCTGCCAATCAGCGTAGCGGCTTTATCCTCACAATTGGATACAAATTCTTTTATTTCCCTATTGAGCCAGTATTTGGCAGCAAGGCGGCCAACAGTTTTGCACGATACTATCGTAATCAAAGTAAGCGAAGTTATAACCAGTAATATTCTGTAGTGCTTCATATTGTGTGTTTTGGGTTACAATATAAATATTTTCTGAAGAAATTGAACAGAATAAGCGAAAGGTGATTTTCTGAATGACCTGTTCAGTTAAGTATGCTACTTTTTTTTCAGATCATCACCCGTGTATTTACGACGTAATAAAACAGCATTTAGTTGTTAACAATATATGTCTGTTGGTATAATTATTGCGAATCTTTAAGACTAAAATCAAGCGTTATGAGAACCATCACTTACCTGGCTGTTAGTTGCCTCACACTCTTATTTGTTGCACTGGTGTTGGTTGTTATTCTTTTTATAAAGCAATAAGCATAATGCCAATCCTGTAAACAAAATAGTTTACTACCCCAACTGTTTGGGGTCGAAATCATATGCAATGATTAAATAATTCCCGGGTTTTGATAATATTTCCAAAATAATTCCGTTTTAGATAAAAACCCAACCCAATGAAAACAGCTTTACCAGCCTTTGCTGTGCTTTTGTGCACGGTAATTATGCTAAACTCCTGTACCGTAGGCAAAAATTCCATTGCTGCACAAAAAGCAGATATTGAAACCCCAAATGAAAGTTCTGCAACCTGCTTTATTCAGTTAAAAGATGGCACTGTAAAACAGTTTAAAACCTTAAAACTGGTTACCGGTTTTATAACAACGCCACACCTGCTGGCCGATGGCAAAGAGGTTATTAACGGAAAAGATATAATTGCTTATCAGAATAATAAACATTATGCCGTTTCTTCAAAAATTCTTACAAGTACAAAAAACGGTACTGTAGCCGCAGAAACCTTACCTGGCTTTGCCGTTAAAGTACTATCCGGTAAACTAAACGTGTATTGCCGCAAGTATTATAATGGAACCAATACTGCAGAAGAGTATTTTTTACAGCATGGAAATGACGGCTATATTGTTTCTTACACAAAAGCCGTATTAAAAAGCATGATTAAAGAAGATGCTAAAGCCCTGGAGTATTTTAACAGCAAAGCAAAAATAACACCCAGATCAAAAAAGATACTTACTGTGGTTGAAATTTATAATAATGGTCAACTAATGACTAAGAATTAAACATTAATTTTTGATGAAAATATTTGAACGGGCATTTAATCATTGATTAAATGCCCGTTTTTTATAACTTAATTAAGTGAAGCATCAAAACCGGCAGCTTTAAAATCAACAGTGCTGTAGTCCTTTACTTCATTATACAAAGTATCCCGTTCAATCGGTTTTCGGTTCACCTGTTTAATCAACGTTACCAGTTCGGCTGTACTCATGGCGGGTGTTTGTTCTTCGCTGCCGGCCATACTGTAAATTTTAGTTGAATCATCAATAGTGCCGTCAATATCATTAACTCCAAAAGAAAGGCTCAACTGGGCGTTCTGACGGCCAAGCATAGGCCAGTAAGCTTTCAGGTGCGGGAAATTATCCAGATAAATTCTGGCTATTGCATACAGCCGCATATCTTCTGTGGTAACCGATTCGGGCACATGGCTCATAGCATTATCCTGGTTACGGAACTTTAACGGTATAAAAGTATTAAAGCCACCGGTTTTATCCTGCAACTCTCTTAAGCGCCGCATATGATCAATACGATGTTCATATTTTTCAATATGGCCGTACAGCATGGTAGCATTGCTATGCATACCCAGGTTATGTGCAGCTTCATGTATAGCCAGCCAGCCATTAGCATCAACTTTATCTTCACAAATCTGTTTGCGTATTTCCGGATGAAAAATTTCGGCTCCACCGCCCGGTAAGCTATCCAGGCCGGCTTCGTGCAATTGATTCATGCCTTCTTCAACAGTAAGTTTTGCTTTGCGAAACATATAATCCAGTTCAACAGCTGTAAAGGCTTTAACGTGTAATTCGGGGCGATGTGCTTTTATCTTCTGCATCAGCTCAATAAAATAAGCCATGTTCATTTTTGGATGAACACCGCCTACAATATGCACTTCGGTAATGGGTTTACCATCGTAGGTTTTTACAATGTCCAGCATCTGGTCAATACTCAGTTCCCAGCCTTCTTCCTTATGTGCATATAGGCGTGAATAGGAGCAAAATTCGCAACTGAATACACAAACATTGGTGGGCTCAATATGAAAATTGCGGTTGAAATAAGTTCTGTCGCCATGCAATCTTTCTCGTATAAAATTTGCCAGGGAGCCAACAAAAGCCAGACTGCCTTTTTCAAAAAGCAACAGGCATTCTTCATCGGTAATTCTTTCCTTATTTTTTACTTTTTGGGCAATGGATGTAAGTCCTTTATCTGCGGCAGCATGAATTAAAATATCTATAGAATCTGTCATCTCTAAAATTTTTACAAATTTACGATGATAAAGAATGTTGTAACGCTAATTTTTTGTTGAAACCGGCTTTAAAAATCAGCTTATAATGCTGTTATTTCTTTATTAAATGTATATCTTCCAATTCTAAAACTAAACTAGTCTATATGAGTCTTAAGTTTCGTCTTACAATAATGAGTTTTTTGCAGTTTTTTGTGTGGGGCGCCTGGTTAATTACCATAGGTACATATTGCCTGAACGCAAAAGGGTGGACATTCCCTCAGTTTGGTGCTATTTTTTCTACACTTGCGCTTTCATCACTATTTATGCCCGCCCTCACGGGAATAATAGCTGATAAATGGATAAATGCAGAAAGACTTTACGGAGTATTGCATATTCTTTACGGAGCCATTCTATTTTATGTTCCGTCTGTGAACGATCCCGATACTTTATACTATGTAATTTTTGGTGCAATGATATGTTACATGCCCACAATTTCTCTTTCCAATTCAATCGCATATTATATCCTGAAAGAAAATAAGTTTGATGTTATAAAGTCATTCCCTCCAATTCGTGTGTGGGGTACTATCGGATTTATTGCTGCAATGTGGATAACCAATTTAACCGGCAGTAAAGCTAACTCTAATCAATTCATTATTGGAGGAATTGCTGCCATCCTTCTGGGATTGTATGCTTTCAGTTTACCAAAATGCCCTCCACCACGTTCCATCAAAAAAGATGCAGGCATTATTGAGCAATTAGGTTTAAATGCCTTCAAACTATTTGGAAATTATAAGATGACCTTGTTTTTTGTTTTTTCCATGTTTTTGGGCGCAGCCCTGCAATTGACTAATATGTATGGAGATTCTTTTTTAAGTGGATTTGAAAGTGTTCCAGAATATAAAAATTCCTTTGTTGTAAAATATTCAACTATCATCCTGTCAATATCCCAGATTTCGGAAACCTTATTTATTCTGGCAATACCATTTTTTCTTAAAAAATTCGGCATTAAAACAGTAATGCTTTTTGCTATGCTTGCATGGGTTTTACGTTTTGGCTTATTTGGATATGGCGACCCAAGCATGTTTGGAACAGCATTGATAGTACTTTCATGTATCGTATATGGTATGGCATTTGATTTTTTCAATATTTCAGGCTCACTATTTGTTGAAACTACAACAGATGCCTCCATACGATCAAGCGCACAAGGATTATTTATGATGATGACCAATGGTGTGGGTGCTTATTTGGGAAGTAAAATCAGTGGTTTTGTAATTGGTAAGTATTTTTTACTTCCCGGTGGTGCTACCAACTGGCATGGTACCTGGCTTGCTTTTGCTGGATATTCTCTGGTAGTTGCTATATTATTCTTCATCTTCTTCAAACACAAACACGATCCAAAAGCCTTAACGAACGTGCAACACTAAACTTCAACTCAACTATGTTGCATTAAAAATCCCCCCGAAATTTCGGGGGGATTCTTTTATCTGCGCAATTTTTATAATCAACAGATCAGCGATTATTATTTATGCTGCTCAATCTTTTTTACAAAATTCGATTTGGGCTGTGCACCAACCAGTTTATCTACAACCTGGCCACCTTTTACAAAAAGAATAGCCGGAATACTGGTGATACCGTAGTTCATGGATATCTGCGGATTGTTATCAACATTTACCTTACCTACATTTACCTTACCATCGTAATCTTTAGCCAGTTCTTCAATTACCGGGCCTATTGCACGGCAGGGGCCACACCATTCTGCCCAAAAGTCAATTACCGATAATTTATCAGAGTCTAATAC
>JAOAUI010000388.1 GCA_030157685.1 Ferruginibacter sp.
AATATTTTGAAAGGTCACCCGGTTATGTTGAACAGGGCCCCAACGCTTCACAGACTTTCAATCCAGGCTTTCCAGCCAAAATTGATCGAAGGTAAAGCGATACAATTACACCCGTTGGTAACTACGGCCTTCAACGCGGATTTTGATGGTGATCAGATGGCGGTTCACGTGCCTTTGAGCAGTGCTGCAATTCTGGAAGCCCAGTTATTGATGCTTTCTTCTCATAACATTTTGAACCCGCAGAATGGTACACCAATCACCCTTCCTTCCCAGGACATGGTACTTGGTTTGTATTACATCACCAAGGGTAAAAAATCAACTGCAGAAGAAAAAGTAAAAGGCGAAGGCAAATCTTTTTATTCTCCTGAAGAAGTGATCATTGCTTACAATGAAAAAGTGATCGATCTGCATGCAAACATCAAAGTAAAAGTTGACTTCCGTAACCCGGATGGCAGCCTTACCAATAAATTATTGGATACAACTGTTGGCCGTGTAATATTTAATCAGCACGTTCCAAAAACTGTTGGTTACATCAATACGCTTTTAACAAAGAAAGCACTGCGTGAAATTATTGGTGACATTATCAAATGGACCAGTGTTCCCATCACGGCTAAATTTTTGGATGATATTAAAACACTTGGATACCGCATGGCATTCCGTGGTGGATTGTCGTTCAACATCAATGACCTGATCATTCCGGAAATTAAAGCGATGCTGGTTGAGAACGCACAAGGCGAAGTTGCCGAAGTGTGGGACAACTACAACATGGGTTTAATCACCAATAACGAGCGGTACAACCAGATCATTGATATCTGGAGTCGTGTGGATACCAAAGTAACCGAAACATTGATACAGGAGTTGGCTGCCAACAAACAAGGCTTCAACTCTGTGTATATGATGCTTGATAGTGGAGCCCGTGGTAGTAAGCAGCAAATTAAACAGCTTGCAGGTTTAAGAGGATTGATGGCTAAACCACGTAAATCAGGTTCATCAGGAACTGAGATCATTGAGAATCCGATCCTGGCCAACTTTAAAGATGGTTTGAGTGTATTGGAGTACTTTATCTCTACGCATGGTGCCCGTAAGGGTCTGGCCGATACGGCTTTGAAAACAGCGGATGCCGGTTACTTAACACGTCGTTTGGTGGATGTTAGCCAGGATGTGGTTATTAATGAAGAAGACTGCGGAACACTACGTGGTATTGCAACATCTGCTTTAAAAGATAACGAAGATATTATTGAAGCATTAAGCGACAGGATTGAAGGACGTATGAGTTTGCATGATGTTTTCCACCCGGTAACCGAAGAGTTATTGATTGCCGGTGGCGAAGAGATCAGTGCAGAGATGGCCAAACTGATTGACGAAAGCGGAATTGATACGGTTGAAATACGTTCGGTATTAACCTGCGAAAGCAAGCGTGGTGTTTGTGTAAGATGTTATGGTAAAAATCTGGCATCGGGTATGCTGGCACAACGTGGTGATGCGGTGGGTATCATTGCAGCACAATCAATTGGTGAGCCGGGTACACAGTTAACGTTACGTACTTTCCACGTGGGTGGTGTGGCTGGTTCTGCTTCTGTAGAATCTACATTGCCAGCTAAGTTTGATGGTACATTACAGTTTGATGGTTTACGTACAGTACATACTGAAGATGCCCAGGGCAAAAAGATAAATGTGGTTATTGGACGTACCGGTGAGATCAGAAATATTGATGTGAAGAGCGACCGTTTATTAAACACATCTCATATTCCTTATGGTGCTATTCTGAATGTAAAAGACGGACAGAAAGTTACTAAAGGTGATATCATTTGTACATGGGATCCGTTCAACAACGTAATTGTTGCCGAAGTAAATGGTAAAATTCATTTTGAAAGTTTGATAGAAGGTATTACTTATCGTGATGAAGCGGATGAGCAAACCGGTCACCGTGAAAAAGTGGTTATTGAAACAAAAGATAAAACCAAATTACCGGTTATTATTGTAGAAGGTAAAGAGAAGAAATCTTACAACTTACCGGTAGGATCGCATATTGTGGTGGAAGAAGGTAGTGATGTAAGAAGCGGACAGGTGTTGGTTAAAATTCCAAGGGTATTAAGCAAACTGAAAGATATTACCGGTGGTCTGCCTCGTGTAACAGAATTGTTTGAGGCACGTAACCCAAGTAACCCTGCAGTTGTTTGCGAAATTGATGGTGTGGTTGCATTTGGAGCTATCAAGCGTGGTAACCGTGAGATCATTGTAGAAGCAAAAGATGGTGTGGTACGTAAATACCTGGTTCCATTGAGTCGTCAGATCCTTGTACAGGATGGCGACTTTGTTAAAGCCGGTGCTGCATTGAGTGACGGGCAAACTGCTCCAATCGATATCCTGGCAATTAAAGGACCATTCGCTGTTCAGGAATATGTGGTGAATGAAATACAGGAAGTTTACCGTTTACAGGGTGTGAAGATCAATGATAAACACGTGGAAGTTATTGTTCGCCAGATGATGCGTAAGATACGTATTGAAGATGCCGGTGATACTAAATTCCTGGAAGGAGATACAGAAGACCGTTTAGACTTTAACATGGAGAACGATTACATCTACGATAAGAAAGTTGTAACCGAAGCCGGTGAGAGTACTAAATTAAAATCGGGTCAGATAGTTACCCTGCGTGAAATACGTGAAGAGAATTCTGTATTAAGAAGAGCTGATAAAAAACTGGTTGAGTTCCGTGATGCTTCACCTGCAACTTCGTCACCGTTGTTGCTGGGTATTACCAAAGCATCGTTGGGTACACATAGCTGGATTTCTGCCGCATCGTTCCAGGAAACAACCAAGGTATTATCTTCTGCTGCCATACAGGGTAAAACAGATGAAATGCTTGGCCTGAAGGAGAATGTTATCACAGGTCATCATATACCTGCGGGAACGGGCTTGCGTGAGTTTGAAAACATGATCGTAGGAAGTAAAGAAGAATACGAATTGTTGATGACCACCAAAGAAGCGATGAGCTTTGATGAGGAAGAGTAATTGATTTGAAGATTTGTCAATCATCTGAAGATTGACTGATGAATATAATTCAAGGAGTAAGATTAATTTCTTACTCCTTTTTTATGCGCTTTGTTTTAATAGTTTTTGGATTCTGATTCTGGAACGATAGTATTGAGATTTACTCGTGCTTTCATTACAACCAATAATAGCTGCAATTTCCCGGTGATTATACCCTTCTATCACATGCAGGATAAAGATCTTTTTAACTTCCGGCGAAAGCTGTGTTACAATTCTTGTAATATCTTTTTCGGCCAGCGTATCAAAAATATTTGGCTCTTTAATTTCCTGTGCATCTTCAATAGCTGTATGGCAATTATATTTTTTATTATCTCTTAAATAGGAGAGAGCGCTTCTTGTCATTATCTTCTTTACCCAACCTTCAAAAGAACCTTCGTTCCTGTATTTGTGCAGATTTGCAAAAACTCTGATGAATCCCTCCTGTACTACATCTTCGGTATCAGCTGTGTTTTTTATGTAGCGTAAACACTGATAGTACATGGTAACAGCAAATCGCTGATAAAGTATTTCCTGCATCTGGCTGTTGCCCAGTATGCATTCGCTTATTAAATATTGCAGTGATATTGTTTTATGCTGTTCAGGTAACATCTTCAGGTATTAGATAAATAGAATGTATATTATTGCTCTTTAATTTCATCACCGGTTACCGGTTTCGAAAATGCAGACCCAATACTTTGCATTAAACTCGATATCGGGCCTTCCATTTTATTTGTATTATCATCCAGTGTATTGTCGTGCAATAACTCACCCATTTTTAATTCGGCAGGTAAATACAGCAAGATGTCGTTTCTCTGATCGCTGAAAAAATCCTTTAGTTCTTTAATACCAGCATCGGCAGCCAGGTTTTCTTTTGTCACTTTAACAGCTTCATTTGCAATGGCGTTCATCTTTGCTGCCGGGGCTTCATTGGATTCTTGTGCATAGGCCGAAATTTTTTGTATAGCTTCTTTGCTGTTATCATCAAATATTTTACTTACCCAGTTTGTGCTGCTGTCTCCGTTTATAAAATCAGCAGCTCCTTCATCGCTTTGTACATACCTGTACAAGCCTGTAAGCACAGCAGGTATGGCCGCCTGGCTGAATCTATTTGCTGCAACTTCACCTTTATCTGTTACCGGCTGCTCTGTGGCAGGATCAATTTTATGTAATGGCGGAAAACCTAAATTTTCCTGTATTGTGTTAATTAGATTGACTGACATGGTATTGTTTTTTGGTTATAAAATTCATTCGGCAGGAATACAGCATTTACCGGACAACACAACTCTTATTTAGTACTAAACCTGAGTGTGTTCAATAACCTGATCTTCATAAAGGAAAACCTGGTTGCATATAACTGGAAAGTAATAATATCTTTAAAATTTTTCAGCGGCAGGTATTCGAGTAATATGTCTTCATAGTATTTTGTAAAATAAATTTCACAATTATTGCAAAGTGCAACAATTTCTCCGCCCTTTGAAAAACCTGCCTGTTCATGAATATCTGACTCTATTTTTTTCCAGAGCTGATCTGTAGCTGTTAACGGAATACTTATATTTAATTCTTCCAGTTTTGTACTTATTTCTTCTGCATACTGCCTGGCTTCAACTGATAGAGTAAATATGGCCGTTTTAAGGTTTGCACATTCAATATCTACAGCAATGGTTTCAAACCCTTTTGTTACCTGGCATAGATATGACACCAGGCTTTGCAGCTTTCCCTTAAGTGATTCACTGATGCTTTCCATGATTGCGTTCATATTTTTACTGCGCTTTAAATCAGTTATACGTTTTACCTGTATATTCTTTAATGGTGTTTAAAACCGTTTTTATACCATTAGCCTGTTGCAGTAATATTACCCGCAACTCGTTATTATCTTCCAGTTGGTCTATAGCCTGACCATAGCTTTTTAATGCTGTTTCCTCTGCCTTTATGCAACCCTCAATAATCTGTTCTTTTTTGCCGTATTTAAAGGAGGTTTTTAAATCCATCCAGGTACGCTGCAGCAGGCTTAAGGTAAACTGGTCTACCGGCGATGTTGTACCCATGCTGTTAACTAATTTTCTTAACTCGCTGCTATACCTTCCACGCTGGTAGCCAAAACGTTCCATTAATAAAGACAATACACTGTCTTTAATTTTTTCTGATGCATGTAAGTATCCCTTTTTTGCATCTTCCAAAACTGCAATAAGGTTGTAAATGGCATGACTTATGTTTTGATTGATATTTTTCATAACAATTTATTTTTTAGTGATCTAAAAATCCTGGTGGCAATATCTGTACCGTAATTAATTTGTTACATTTTGTTTTATGTAATTTTTATTGAAATCTGACTATGACTTTTATCACAATACAAACATGGAAATAATTTCTGCAATTGAATAACATCAGTAAGTTATCCGGCTTTATTGATAAAAGAATATTTGCAGTTACTTATTTGCAATTAAGTGGGAATCATGTAAAGTTTTACATGAATTGTGTAAATAAACGGAGTGAAATATTAAGAGCGAAGGAATCTTTTGCAGAAAATACTGAATGAATACAGGAATAATTATTTACTTATTTATTTCAGGTAAGGAATGAATGCTGATATTATATAAGTAGTAAGTGGTAGTGAAATTGGTGACTGGTAAGTTTTTGAAAAGATGAAATTATTTAAAACAGTTGTAACCCATAATATCCTACCAGGGTAAAAACAATACACCTTGTAAGTACACCAATACAACACCAGGTTACCAGTTTTTTAATATTGGCATTTAAGCCAACACCTACTGCAATGCTAATGGGGGCGCCAACAGAAACCGTACCCAGAAAGCCCAGGCCAATGATGCCATATTTATTCCAGAGTTTTAGTATGGCAGGGTGTTTTTTTTCAGCAGCTTCCTTGGTGGGTTTATTTTTATGAAAGAATGACCTGATCTTATCACCCAGGAAAGCCGCTACAAATACACCCACCAATCCACCGGTTATACTGGCAAAAAAAATGGTCCATGGCGAAAGGCCAAAGGCAAAGCCTGCAGGTATAGCTGCATAAATTTCAACGGTGGCAAGGCCGGCTACAGTGAGGATTTTTAAAAACATAATTTGATTGCGATTGAATGGGTTTACAGCGTTGCGGCGAAATTAACTGAATAAGCGTGAAATTAAGCATGTCAGGTTTTATAAGCCGGCAATATGCCACTGCTGATGACGTTAACCCTTTCCTAAAAAAATCTGAAAATCATTGTGCTATAACCGTTTGTGAGTATATTGCCACCAAATAAAAGAGTACGATGAAGAATTTATCCCTTGTATTAAATATTGTTTTGCTGCTTGCCGTTGGATACCTTTATTATTACGATTTTTCGGGCAAAAAGACCAAGGATGTGGCTGCAAAATTGAGCAGCAGCTTAATGACTACAGACAGCAACGGCTACAGGCCACCGCTTGCATATGTGGAACTGGATAGCCTGAATGAAAAGATAACTTTTATAAAAGATAAACGTAAAGAACTGGAAGCTGCAATGAAAGTAATTGAGCAGGAACAGGAAGCCGGCTATCGCAACCTGCAGGCGCAAAAAGATAATTTTTTGAAAAAAGGAGCTGCTATAACACAGGAAGAAGCGGAAATATTTCAGGGTAAGCTGATTGACCAGCAGCAAAAGATTGACAGTAAAAAACAGCAACAAAGCCAGGCCCTGAATGAAAAAAGTTTTGGCATAATGGAAGGCATACAAACAAAGCTGAAAGATTTTTTAACCGAGTATAATAAGGATAAAAAATACATGTACATTTTTACCACCGGCACCGGGCTTGATTATATGGTGTTTAAAGATTCTACCCTTAACATCACCAACGATGTAATAAAGGGCATGAATGCAAAAATGAAAGCTGAAGCAAAACAATAAATTCCCACAATTTCTATATCTTGTTCTTAATAATCGGGTTGTCTGCCTGAGCCTGTCGAAGGCGGGTTTATTACAGCACATCGGCTTCGACAGGCTCAGCCTGACAGACTCTTGGTAATTACACTGCAAAAAACAGAATAACCATGTCAGAACAAACTACTGCTTTTAAACCAACACTTGGTTTATTTGATTCCACTATGATTGTTGCCGGTTCCATGATTGGGTCCGGTATTTTTATTGTTAGCGCCGATATTACCCGTAACGTAGGCAGCGCCGGCTGGCTGATTGCAGTGTGGTTAATTACGGGCTTTATGACTTTAACTGCGGCACTGAGTTATGGTGAGTTGAGTGCTATGTTTCCCAAAGCAGGAGGACAGTATGTGTATTTAAAAGAAGCATTTAACCCATTGGCTGGTTTTTTATACGGCTGGAGTTTTTTTGCTGTGATACAAACAGCCACCATTGCAGCAGTGGGTGTGGCATTCAGTAAATTCCTGGCTTATATTGTGCCCGGCCTCGGCCCCGAAAATATTTTGGCCGATCTTGGTTTTATAACAATCAATGCCGGGCAACTGGTTTCCATTGTGCTTATCACTTTTCTTACTTACATTAATACCAAAGGCATAGAGGGCGGAAAAATGATTCAGACAACTTTTACTGTTGTAAAACTACTTTCCTTATTTGGCTTAATAATTTTTGGGCTTTTATTGGCTGCAAAAGCCAGTATATGGAATGCAAACTGGACAGACGCCTGGCAAATGACAAGCAGGAATGCTGAAGGTACTGTTATTGGTGGTGTTGCAGGCTCCGCAATTTTAGGTGCCATTGCCGCTTCCATGGTAGGTTCTATTTTTAGCAGCGATGCATGGAACAATGTAACTTTTATAGCAGGAGAAGTAAAAAATCCTAAACGCAATATTGGCCTTGCTTTATTTTTAGGAACATTGGTTGTTACCATTATCTATGTATCAGCAAACCTGATGTATATAAGTGTATTGCCATTAAATGAAATTGCTTCTGCGCCGCAGGACAGGGTAGCGGTTGCAGCAAGTAAAGCTATATTCGGCAACATTGGTACTTATGTAATTGCGGTAATGATAATGATATCAACTTTTGGCTGCAACAATGGGTTAATACTTGCAGGAGCAAGGGTATATTACACTATGGCAAAAGACGGGTTGTTCTTTAAAAAAACAGGTGAACTAAATAAAAATAATGTACCCGAATTTGCATTGTGGATTCAATGTATTGTTGCTTCTTTATTGTGCCTTAGCGGTAAGTATGGCGATCTGCTTGATATGATCTCATTTGTAGTTGTTATGTTTTATGCACTAACCATACTGGGCATTTTTATTTTAAGAAAAAACAGGCCCGATGCTGAACGTCCTTACAAAGCATTTGGTTATCCATTGTTGCCGGCTATCTATATTTTAATGGCCATTGCTTTTTGTGTACTGTTGATTATTTATAAACCTGCATTTACATGGCCTGGTTTAATAATTGTATTGGCAGGCATACCTATTTATTACATTGCAGTTGCTAATAATAAAAAAGAACAATCGTAATGGATTTCGATAAACTATTTCATGATTTTACGCAACTGAAAGTTGCAGTGATTGGCGATGTAATGCTGGATACATACTGGTGGGGAAATGTTGACCGCATTTCTCCCGAAGCACCGGTGCCGGTTGTAGCTGTAACTAAAAGAGAGCATCGCATTGGCGGTGCAGGTAATGTGGCGCTGAATATTGCTTCATTGGGCGCAAGCGTAAGTATGATCAGTGTGTTGGGAAAAGATGATGATGGTGAACAGCTGGCCACACTGATGCAGCAAAATAATATCAATACCAAGTACCTGGTGCACAGCGAATACCGCATTACCACCAACAAAATCCGTATTATAAGCCGCAACCAGCATATGATGCGGCTTGATGCCGAGATGGCCAATGATATGAGTGCAGCAGATGAAGACCGGTTATTGTATGCTTTTGAAAATTATATAGCTGCCGAAAATCCTGCTGTGGTAATTCTGGAAGATTATAATAAAGGTGTACTTACAGAGAATGTGATTAAAAAAATAATTGTTTTGTGTAAGCACCATCACATACTAACAGCGGTTGATCCCAAGCGCAAAAATTTCTTTGCTTATGAGGGTGCTGATATTTTTAAACCCAATCTTAAGGAAGTAAAAGAAGGATTAAATATACTGCGTGATGATATAAATATAAGTGTGCTTAAAGATATGCATCTGCTGTTAGAGGAAAGACTGCAGCATCTCATCTCATTAATTACTTTATCGGAGAAAGGGGTTTTTTACCAACAGGAAAACGAGGCGGCTATTATACCAACACATATCCGCAGCATTGCCGATGTTAGTGGCGCAGGCGATACCGTAATTGCTGTTGCTGCATTGGTTTTTGTGGCAACCGGCAATGCCAGATTGATGGCTGAAATGGCCAATATTGCCGGCGGTTTGGTTTGTGAGGAAGTTGGAACAGTGGCTATTGATAAAAAACTGTTGGTTGAAGAATGTAAAAAATTATTGGCTTAGCTTTTATTCTCCCGCTCATTTTTTAACTGCTGCCTTTTTTCTGCAATGGCCAGCAACCTGTTGAAGTTGACAAACAGCTCAAAAAATATTTTTGCAATAATAAATATCAGCATAAATATTTTGCCTGCACCAAAGCCTAAAAAAATACCGCCCAGTATCACCACAAACTGCTGTACAAATATCCGCATGTAGGGTTCAAACATCAGCCTGCCCATAGATATAGTTTTGTAATTGCCCGACATAAAAAAATCAATAAAATTCTGAACAGTATAATACACAACAAATATCAGCAGCATCAGTTTTCCGTTATGGCCCAGCAGTGCAGGTATTTTAGCATAGTTTGCAAAAAAAGAACCGTTAGGTATTAGCCTGCTTACAGCAAAAAATATTTGTGTTTGTACAAAAACAAAAAAACCATAGTGAACAATAAAAAAGAAAATAAAGAACCAGCCGCTTTGTTTACTGCTTGTTCCGCCGTTTTGCCAATCATCTGTTTTCTTTACAAACAGTGTGACACATGCCATTTTAAGTACGTTAATAACACCAATAATTACCGTCTCCAGGCAATACACCAAAAAAACTTCCGATGCATTCCATCCTTCAAACCACACATAGTAAAGCGGAATGAGGTTTACCAGAATGAGCAGCCAGTCGCCTGCGGATAATTTTCTTTTAAACATGCAAAAAAATTGTAGATGGTTTATGCATGAAAATTAGATATTTTTGAGCAATATTAAATACCCACTAACACGTATGCAAAAATTCTCGTTGGCTATACACGGCGGAGCCGGAACAATACTGAAGGAAGACATGACTCCTGAACTGGAGAAGGCTTATTTAACAGGGCTGGAAGATGCTTTGGCAGCGGGTTATGCTGTGCTGGAAGAAGGTGGATCGGCAGTGAATGCAGTTAAAGCATCCATCGTTGTTTTGGAAGATAACCTCTTGTTTAATGCAGGCAGGGGATCGGTATTCACCAAAAAAGGTTTGCAGGAAATGGATGCTGCCATCATGGATGGAAAAGATTTGTCGGCAGGATCGGTTGCAGGCATAAGAAATGTACGCAACCCGATTGAACTGGCTACTGAAGTAATGCTGCACAGCAACCATGTTTTTTTAAGTGGTAAAGGTGCCAATGATTTTGCCATCAAGCAGGGAATAAAACTGGAACCTGATGAATATTTTTTCTCACAGTTTCGCTATGATCAATGGAAGGAGATAAGAGACAGTGATAATTATTCATTGGATCATACACACAAAGGTGTGGAAGAACTGATGAAGGATAAAAAATTTGGAACCGTTGGTGCTGTAGCCTGCGA
>JAOAUI010000389.1 GCA_030157685.1 Ferruginibacter sp.
AAGACCCTACCAATTATATCGGTGTAAATAAAACCAAGTCGGATAAATTTATTTTCATTGGTTCCAGCGCTACACTTTCATCTGAGTACAGGTATATTGATGCAAGTAAGCCTGAAGATGTGTTCAAGGTTTTTCAACCCCGCATGAAGGAGGTATTGTACGACGTTGATCATGCCAATGATAAATTTTTCATTCGTACTAATCTGCATGCAAAGAATTTTAAGGTGATGACCTGTGCTGAAACAAAAACCGATTCTTCGGGTTGGCAAGAGTTAATTGCACATAATGATAAAATTCTGATACAGGGATTCGATCTGTTTAAAAATTACCTGGCCATTTCGGAAAGAAAAGATGGATTGACACAAATTCATATTTTAAACACAAAAGATAATAGTTCTCATTATCTGTCATTTGACGAGGCTGCTTATTCAGCAAACCTGGCTTACATTCCCGATTACAATACAGATGTGATGCGTTATAATTATACATCGCTTACCACACCTAACTCTGTTTATGATTACAATATGGTAACCAAAGAAAAGAAACTGATGAAGCAACAGGAAGTAATAGGGACTTTTAAACCTGCAGATTATGAAACCGAAAGGGTAATGGCAACTGCAAAAGATGGAACAAAAATCCCTATCTCTATTGTTTATAAAAAAGGATTTAAAAAAGATGGCAATGCGCCTTTAATGTTATACGGCTATGGTTCTTACGGTGCCAGCATGGAAGCTTCTTTCAGCAGTGTGCGCCTGAGTCTGCTTGATCGTGGTTTTGCTTATGCCATTGCACATATAAGAGGCGGACAGGAGATGGGCAGGAGCTGGTATGAAGATGGTAAAATGATGAAGAAGATAAACACCTTCACCGATTTTATAGATTGTGCCGAATTTTTGCTGGCCGGAAAATATACCAGCAAAGAACATTTGTATACCAGCGGCGGCAGTGCCGGCGGATTATTGATGGGTGCTGTGGTAAACATGCGGCCCGATCTGTGGCATGGTGTTATTGCGGGTGTACCATTTGTGGATGTACTTACAACTATGAGCGATCCAACCATTCCGCTTACAACAAATGAATATGATGAGTGGGGCAACCCGGCCAATAAAGAAAATTACATGTACATGAAATCGTACTCGCCTTACGATAATGTAACCAAACAGGCTTACCCCAATAT
The DNA here is from genome assembly GCA_030157685.1 of Ferruginibacter sp. Taxonomy (GTDB): domain Bacteria; phylum Bacteroidota; class Bacteroidia; order Chitinophagales; family Chitinophagaceae; genus Ferruginibacter. The sequence goes on from JAOAUI010000389.1 coordinate 1,178, forward strand.
GCTGGTTACAACCGGCCTGCACGATAGCCAGGTACAATATTTTGAACCCGCCAAATGGGTTGCCAAACTACGTGAAATGAAAACAGATAAAAACAAACTGATGCTGTACACCAATATGGAAGCAGGCCATGGCGGTGCCAGCGGAAGATTTAAAGCACTAAAAGACCGGGCAAGAGAATATGCATTTTTGTTTGCACTGGAAGGAATAACAAAATAAAATGAAGAGGATAAAATCTTTACTGGCTTTTTTTAGCCGGTAAAGATTCTATCTTTATTTAAACAGCAAATTTTTTGTGCCCATGCTAAAACAATGGTTTATTTTTTTATTTTTTTCATCTATGCTGGCAGTGCCGGGGTTTTCTCAAAACAGTAACAGTAATACCAATTTTCAACAGGTAGATGAATTTGCAAGAACTGTAAGGTATAACGGCGACCTGCTGGAACTAACCAACACACTGACAACTCCATATACAGACAGTATGTATAAATTACGGGCGATATTTATCTGGATAGCCGATAATATTGAATACGATTACAAACTCTTTAACAGCGGGAGTAATGAATGGAATCGTTTTGAGTGCCACGGAAGCAAGGAAAGCTGTGCACAAGCCCGTTTAGATTGGAATAATAAACACCTGGAACATGTATTGAATAAAAAGAAAACAGTGTGCAATGGTTATACAAAGTTGTTTAAAAGAATGTGTAACATGGCAGGTATTCAAAATGAAATGGTTGATGGATATGTAAGGAAAACTCCTTTTCAAATTGGGCTGGTATTAAACGTAAGCCATACCTGGAATGTGGTAAACCTTGGTGGGGTAAATTATTATTTTGATGTTACCTGGGCTGCGGGATCATGTAAAGCAGATGAGGAATCAGGCAAATTGACGGATTTTGTAAAACAGTATAAAGACTTTTACTGGCAAACACCCATGCAAAAATTCATGCGTAATCATTTCCCTAAAGATGAAAAATGGATAGCAGAGACAGGCCGTACAAAAGAACAGTTCTTTAATGCGCCTTATTTTTATCCGAACGAACTGGTCCGGAACATGGAAAGCAATACTCCAGACAGTGGCGTGTTAAAAACCCATGTTGGGGATACTATACACTTCGGCTTTACTTTTAAGAAACCGGTAAAAAACATACAGGTTAATACCAACAACTATAAAAACGTTGAAATACTCCTTTCTAATAAAGCCGAATGGGCGAATAATATTTACAGGTTTGACTATGTTGTAAAAGAAAATTCATTGTACTATATAGAAATATTGTTTGACAGTAAAGAAGGCATCAGGTACAAAGTAAAATTTTAAAAGCAATGCTTCTTGCAAACAAAAAAATGCCCCGGATAGACCAGGGCATTTTTAAAACACTTTTTATTTAGCTAAACCAGGTCAATGTCAAAATTGACCAACTGCACAAACTCACTCAATCTTGCATCAATATCTTCTTTGGTAATTTCTTTCAGTCTTTCGGGCCCGAATTTTTCAACACAAAAACTTGCCATGGCACTGCCAACAATAATGGCGGTTTTCATATTCTCAAAACTGATATCTTTCGTTTTGGCAAGATGGCCTATAAAGCCGCCGGCAAAAGTATCGCCTGCACCTGTTGGATCAAAAACTTCTTCCAACGGTAAAGCCGGCGCAAAGAAAACATGGTCTTTATGAAATAACAAAGCACCGTGTTCTCCTTTTTTAATGATCAGGAACTGTGGCCCCATCTCCATAATTAACTTGGCAGCTTTTACCAACGAAAGTTCGCCACTCAACTGGCGGGCTTCTGCATCATTAACCAGCAGCACATCTACTTTTTTCAAAACATCTTTTAATCCATCCATGGCAATATCCATCCAAAAATTCATGGTGTCCATTACTATCAGTTTCGGACGAACTGTTAACTGGTCAATCACACTCATTTGTATATCTGGCGCCAGGTTGCCCAATATTAAAAATTCTGCACCCTGGTAGCTATCCGGTACTACGGGGTTAAAATCTGCCAGCACATTCAGGTCGGTAACCAGTGTATCACGGCTGTTCATATCCAGGTGGTATTTACCGCTCCAGAAAAAAGATTTTTTATCTTTTACAATTTCCACACCCTCCAAAGAGACACCACGCTTTTTCATTTCATCCATTTCTTCTTGCGGAAAATCGTAACCAACAATAGAAATTTGCTGAATGGGCGTTACAAAATTACTGGCTGCATAGGCAACATAAGTGCCCGATCCGCCCACAATCTGATCTACTTTTCCAAAAGGGGTTTCAATAGCATCAAAAGCCATTGTACCAACACATATTACTGACATAAGCTGAGTTTATAATGTTTTATTAAAGCTGCAAAAGTAATTGATTAAAATGATTTCAGTAAGTTGTGCTGCCAATTAAAGACTCATATCATTTTAAATAGAAATAAACAGCGTGTTAATTCAGATACATCCCGAAAACCCACAACCCCGCCTGGTAAAACAGGTGGCCGAATGTTTAAAAGACGGAGGCGTGATCATTTACCCAACCGATACCATTTATGGCCTGGGTTGCGATATTAACCAGCATAAAGCCATTGAGCGTATCTGTAAAATAAAAAATATAGATCCGCAAAAAGCGCAACTGTCATTTATTTGCCGCGATCTGAGTCATATGAGTGATTATACAAAAACCATTGATACACCGCTTTACCGGATGCTGAAAAGCTATTTGCCCGGTCCCTATACATTTATTTTACCGGCCAGTAAGCAGGTGCCTAAAATATTGCAGAGTAAAAAATCAACAGTGGGGTTGAGGGTTCCTGATAATATAATTTGCCAGCATATCCTGGATGAACTGGGTAATCCCATCCTCAGTGCATCGCTGCCCGGCGATATGGTGGAAGAATATACCGACCCCGAAGTGATGCAGGAAAATTTTGGAGACAAGGTTGATTTTGTAATTGATGGGGGCATTGGAAGTATGATCCCATCAACCGTAGTAGATTGTACAACCGACGAGTGGACCATCATCAGGCAAGGCCAGGGCGAATTTATTTTTGAATAGTATTTGCAGGCTGAATATTAAAACTTTTGCGGTGATGATTGCAAAGCCCGAACTCGTCAATGGCTTTGCGGTGTGATGCCGTTCCGTAGCCTTTATTTTTATCCCAGCTATACTGTGGAAAAGCTGCATGTATCTTTTGCATAAACTCATCCCGGTATGTTTTAGCTAAAATGCTGGCCGCTGCAATAGAAGCATATTTTCCATCGCCTTTAACAATGCATTGATGCGGAATGTTTGGATACATTTTAAACCGGTTGCCATCTATCAGTAAAAAATCCGGTACAGTTTTCAAAGCATTAATGGAAAGATGCATGGCAGTAAAACTGGCCTGCAGGATATTTATTTTATCAATGGTATCATTATCTACCGATGCAACGGCAAAAGCAATACTTTCTTTTTCGATGATGGGCCTTAACAGATATCTTTGTTTTTCATTCAATTGTTTGCTGTCGTTCAACAGGGGATGATAAAAATCTTTAGGCAGTATTACAGCCGCTGCAAATACAGGCCCGGCATAACAGCCACGGCCGGCTTCATCCAAACCGGCTTCCAGTAAATGTTTATGTAGAAAAGGAGCTAACATCTGTGTTTAACAAATATCAGGTAAAACCATAAAAAAACAATTCATTTTGCTGTAACCATTTTTGCTGCTGTAAATTTGCTGCTGCAATGGATACATTACAACAACAACACTCACAGCGTCAGATCGCTTACTGGCTTTTGATTGGGGTGGGTATGATCATCATACAGGTTTTAATTGGTGGTATTACCCGCTTAACCGAATCGGGACTTTCTATTACTGAATGGAAACCCATTACCGGCAGCTTACCTCCATTGAATGAGGCAGCCTGGCAACTGGAGTTTGACAAATACAAAGTAACCGATCAGTTTAAATACGTTCATCAGAATTTTACGTTATCTGAGTTTAAATTTATTTTCTTCTGGGAATGGTTTCACCGCACCTGGGCCCGGCTGATGGGGCTGGTATTTTTATTCGGGTTTATTTATTTTCTGGCAAAGAGAAAATTTGAAAGCAGAATGATAAAACCAATGATCATCCTTTTTTTACTGGGCGGTTTACAAGGTTTTATTGGCTGGTTTATGGTAAAGAGCGGGTTGGTACCGGAAAAATATTTTGTAGGCCATGTAGAATTAACCACCCATTTTATTGCAGCACTGGGTTTGCTTTGTTACACTTTATGGTTTGCATTAAGCCTGCTTGTTACCGAGCATCAAAAAGTTATTGATACAAAACTGAAAAACTTATTATTGCTGATACTTGCAGTTTTGTTTTTTCAATTGATATACGGGGCTTTTATGGCTGGCCTCAGGGCGGCCATTACCGCCCCAACCTGGCCTGATATTAATGGCAGCATGTTTCCGGCTATGAATGAGCTTTCTCCTTTTACAAAAAACCTGGTTTCAAATCCCATCGCCATTCATTTTATTCACCGTGGTTTGGCTTATGTATTGGTTGTGCTCATTGGTATATGGTGGTTTAAATCCCGGGCAATTGCAAATAATAAACTGTTCAACCGGCTTCGCATAACAGTTGTTTTGTTGGTACTGATGCAGGTATTACTGGGCATTCTAACTGTATTGAATGCCACGTATGCAAACCGCCTGGTTGTATTGGGGGTATCGCACCAGTTTGTTGCCATGATATTGCTGATGGTAATCGTTTCACTTCTTTTTGTAGTTAGAAAAAAGGATACTGCGTTTGCATGATGCTTGTTTATGTTGTAATTTTAAGCAACAGCCGCATTCATGAAACAAACGCTTAAAAATATTTACTATTTTTTCCCTGTTCAGCTTTTTATTCTTCATTTCAGAAAGTTTCAGATACTGCTGGTATTCTGGTATGTATTGGGCAGCACCATCAACAGCGGCTTTATGAAAAACTATGGTGCCGATGCACTGTTTTTTTCGCCTGAATACCTGGGCGATGTAAATGCGCTAAGTGCTTTTATAGTTGGTATTGCGCTGGGTGTTTTTTTTATGAGCTGGAATATCACCACCTTTATTCTGCACAGCAAGCGCTGCAAATTTCTGGCAACCACTACCAAACCTTTTTTAAAATATTGTATTAATAATGCACTCCTGCCTTTACTTTTTCTTGTATTTTATTTTTATAAACTCATCATCTTCGATTCTGGAAAAGAATTAATGAATACCGGAGAGATAGTTGTGGTTATTGCAGGTATACTGGGCGGCATTATTTTGATTGTGGCCGTTTCGTTTGCTTATTTTTTTGGTGCCGAAAAAAGAATACAAAGAACCATTGCTCCCATCATTGGTAAAGCACAGCATTTTAGTGTTAATTATTATTCGGGCAATCCGGAAACAGAAATCCCGGGTTTAAAAGTGAGTGCATACCTGGGTGGGTGGTTGCGGCTAAAAAAGCCGAGGAATATATCGCACTATAACCAGGAATTTCTGGATGCCGTTTTCAAGCGCCATCACCTTTCCGGCATCCTCAGCATTGCCCTGTCTTTTGTTTTTTTAATTGTGGTTGGTTTTTACATGGATAGCCCGTTTTTTGAAGCGCCGGCCGCAGCAAGTATTTTAATATTCTTTGCAGCCATGACAGCAGTTATAGGCGCCCTGTCTTATTTTTTACAAAGCTGGAGTTTGCCGGTTTTTGTCATACTTATTTTATTTGCCGATGTGTTGTACAAAAATGAAATTATTGACAACCGGAATAAAGCATACGGACTTAACTATGATAATAAATCCGATCGGCCGGGTTATGATAAATCTTCTTTACAAAAACTATGCACACCAGAAAAAATAGCTGCAGACAAAGCCAGTATGCTGCAGGTGCTGACCAACTGGAAAAGCAAACAAGCTGAAGATAAACCGGTAATGATCTTTATAAATGTAAGCGGCGGAGGTTTGCGTAGCGGCACATTTGTAATGAATACACTGCAAAAACTTGACAGTATAGTTGGTGGAAAACTGATGCCGCATACTATGCTGATAAGTGGTGCCAGCGGTGGTATGCTGGCGGCCACTTATTATCGTGAGTTATACTGGCAAAAACAAAAAAACAGCCTGCCTGATTTATACAATCCCGTTTACAGCGATAATATTGCAAAGGATCTGTTGAATCCGCTTTTTTCTTCCATGGTGGCCAGGGACATTTTTTCTCCGGCACAAAAATTTACTGTTGGAAAATTCAGGTATATAAAAGACAGGGGTTATGCATTTGAACAAAAGCTGAACAGGAACAGTGGAAATATACTTGGCAGGCAATTGCAGGATTACAGCAATGCAGAAATATCGGCAGCTATTCCCCTGATGATATTTAATTCAACCATCAACAGGGATGGCAGAAGAATGATGGTGAGTACACAACCCATTTGCTTTATGATGAAGCCGGTGGTATTTGCCGGCGATATGAATGCCAGCCCCGATGCGGTTGATTTTGCAGCTATGTTTGCAAAGCAGGATCCCTTACATATCAGGTTGCTCACTGCATTGCGGATGAATGCAAGTTTTCCTTATGTTTTGCCCAATGTGTGGCTGCCCAGTAACCCGGTTATTGATGTGATGGATGCCGGGCTGAGAGATAATTACGGGCAGGAGACCACACTCAGGTTTATAGAAAATTTTAAAGACTGGCTGAAGGCAAATACAAGTAAGATCATTATATTACAGATACGAGACAGGAACCAGGATAACTGGCAGGAGCCTCTTGAAACAGGTGCTGTAACAGATTTTTTTGTAAAACCGGGAACCATGCTGCAGCATAACTGGTATAAGATGCAGGATTTTTCAGAAACTGATCAATACAGTTACCTGCAGGCAGATTTTGATTCGGCTTTGCAACGCATCTCATTTATGTATGTGCCGGAAACCGAAGAAAAAGGAGCCGCACTTAATTTTCATTTAACGGCAAGAGAAAAACAGACTGTGAAAGAATCATTCAACAGTACATATAACCAGGCTTCTTTAAAACGGGTAAAAGAGTTGTTGAAATAGTTTAAGCAGGTATCAGCAACTTAAATGCTTTTTCAATTATTTCAATTTCAAATGCGGCAGCAGTTTCGGCCGGATCGCCATCAATATGCAAAGGTGCAAGCTGCGGATTTTTAATTATTAATTTTTTTGTTTGAAAGTAGTGAATATCGTTGCGGTGGTATTTTTTGTCTTCATACATTCTTACCTGTCCATTACGGAGCTGTTTTAAAATGGTCCAGATCATACGCAACTTACTCATTTTGTTTACCACCACAATATCCAGCAAACCATCGTGCAGGCTTGCCTGCGGGGCAATGGTAAAATTATTTCCAAACTGGTTGCTGTTGGCAATGCTGATGAAAAAAGCCTCACTTTCTATTGATTTACCATCCAGTATTATTTCAAAATTATAATGTTTGGCTTTAAAGAAATGTTTGATTGACTGTTTAATATAAGTAGCAAGCCCACGCTTTTTTTGCTTTGCAAAATCGTGGGCAACCTGCGCATCAAAACCAAGGCCGCACAACATGCAGCTGAATTTTTTGTTGATATAAAAACTATCAACATAAACAGCATTGCCTGCAAAAACATTTTCAAGCGCCTTATGAATTCTTTTTGGAATTTTTGCTGCAAATGCAAGGCCGTTGCCACTGCCCATAGGTAGAATACCGATATTTACAGTAACGCCCAATAAGGCATTGGCAATCTGGTTTACAGTGCCATCGCCACCACAAACAATAACATCGGTTATGTTTTCTGCTGTTATCTTTTCTTTCAGAAAACCATAGTTCCCTTCGGCATTGGTATGCAGAATTTCGAAAGGGATATTTTTTTCGGCAGTCTTGTTTTTAATGATATCAAGCAATAAACCCTTGGTCCCCGTACCGGAAATGGGGTTTATAAAATAAATGAATTTTTGGTGCATGAATTATTTTTCCCGTGTAAGCGTACCTAAATAAACCTTTGATACCGCTTCTTTGCTTTTAGTATTGGCAGGTGTTTTTTCTACATACATAGTAATTGGCTTGCCGTTCTTTAATCTTTTGATGATGTCTTTATCGGTAATATCAAACTGGCCTACTGCACCAACAGTTTCAGATGCAATCAGCATAGGAGTTACATCATCACCTATTACCTGCACTTTTCTGTAATAACCACCATCAACAGATTTGCCCTGTATCTGAATAGTTAATTTGTCAATGTTCTTATAAGTAGATTTTTTATAGGATAGCCCACCAAAATCCTGGCCGGCTTTAAGAGATATCTGACCGGCTTTTATGCCATTTATAAAAACATCTACGGTGACTTGCGCCATGGATACAGCACTAAGGGCAACAAATAAAATGAAGAATAAAAAAACTTTTTTCATGATTGAAAGATTTAGATTATAAAATTACTCAAAAATATCACATGATTAAGAACGTAATTGTAAGTACAGTGAATTTTATAACTGTGGGGAATAAAATATAACTCCCCGGATATTTTACCAGCGTATCAATGCACCGGCCCATGTAAAACCACTGCCAAATGCAGCCAGGCAAACAAGGTCGCCTTGTTTTATTTTGCCCTGTTCCCATGCTTCGCATAAAGCAATGGGTACCGATGCTGCGGTAGTGTTGCCGTATTTCTGAATATTGTTGTGCACCTGGTCATCACGCAGCTGTAGTTTTTGCTGAACAAATTGCGCAATGCGTAAATTGGCCTGGTGCGGTATCAGCATATTAATATCGGCAGCTGTTAATCCGTTTGCCGCTAATGCTTCCTGAACAACTTCGGGCATTTTAACAATGGCTTTTTTAAAAACAGAAGGGCCATCCATATTTGGAAAATTTTGTGCATCATCAATCATAGCGTGGCTCATAAACATCTGGCCCATTTCGGCCTCATCAAATTTTGCTACCGGGTCGGTTACCCAATGGTTTGCATGTGTGCCGGGATTGTACATGGCCAGTATCTCTGCACTATTGCCATCACTGTGTAAATGTGTGCTCAGGATTCCCTGACCATCTTTTTGGGTTGGTTGTAAAACAACAGCACCTGCACCATCACCAAAAATTACGCTGATATTTCTTCCCCGGGTTGTGAAGTCAAGACCGAAAGAATGTTTTTCGGCACCAACCACTAAAATATTTTTATACATACCGGTTTTAATAAACTGATCGGCAACCGATAAAGCATACACAAAACCACTGCATTGGTTGCGAACATCCAAAGCGCCAATCTCTTTCATTTTCATGGCACGCTGTAATAAAACGCCGCAGCCGGGAAAATAATAATCGGGGCTGAGTGTGGCAAAAACAATGAAGTCAATATCCTGCGGAGTAATGCCAGCTCTTTCTATAGCAATTTTAGCAGCTTCTACACCCATGGTGGTAGTGGTTTCGCCGGTTCGGTCGGCATAGCGTCTTTCCTTTATACCGGTACGTTCCTGGATCCATTCATCAGACGTATCCATATACTTTTTCAAATCTTCGTTGGTAAAAACATTTTTGGGAACATAGTAGCCAATACCGGCAATTTTGCTTCGTTGCATGCAATCGT
>JAOAUI010000390.1 GCA_030157685.1 Ferruginibacter sp.
GGCTGGAATTTTTTAGGTGGCAAAGATGGCCGCAATGTAAAAGTTGACAGCGATGAACGTGGCCGTGTGTATTATGGCTTAAAAGATAAATGGGATAATAAGGAGGTTGATAAATCGAAACTAAGCAAGGCCGATCTGTACGAGTACGAAATGTTTATGAAAGCCAAAGCCGAAATTAAAGGAACCGATACCAAAGAAGATGAATTTAAAGATATAGATGTGCCAGCTTTAAAAGCCCTGCATGCTTCCCTTTTGGTAAGCGACAGTATCCTTAAAAAAGCAATGAACCGTGATACCTTCACCGGTAAAGAACTTGACCAGTATATAACAAAATCGTTTGCTGAGCGCAGGGCTAAGACCGAGATACTTACTTTGATGAAGAACAACAACATGATGGACCAGTCTGACAAAGAATTTATTGGCGGCCTGCAGGAGTATATTGAATATATAGAAGGCGAGCAAAGAAAAGCGCAGGCAAAAGTTAGTGCGCCAAGAGCATACCGTAAAGAAATTGTAGGCGACGATGAAAATAATTTCAGCGACTACAAATATGGCAACAGCGATATCATGGCCGATTTTTCCATGCACGGTACACACTGTGCAGGCATTATTGGTGCGGCACGTAACAATGGCAAAGGCATGGATGGCATTGCCGATAATGTACGCATCATGGCCCTGCGTGTGGTACCCGATGGCGATGAGCACGATAAAGACATTGCCCTCGCAATCCGTTATGCAGTTGATAACGGTGCCCAGATCATCAGTATGAGTTTTGGTAAAAGTTACTCGCCGCAAAAGCAATGGGTTGATGAAGCCTTTGCCTATGCCGAAAGCAAAAATGTATTACTCGTACATGCTGCAGGCAACGATAATAAAGATGTGGATGTAGCAGATAATTTCCCCAACCCTAATTATGTAAATGGTGGCAGGGCTGGTAATATAATTACCGTAGGTGCCAGTGCCGAGCCCCTGTCGGGCAGCCAGGTTGCAGGTTTCAGCAATTATGGTAAAAAAGAAGTGGATGTATTTTCGCCCGGCGCAAAAATTTATTCAACCCTGCCCGGCGGCAACAATTATGGCAACTTAAGCGGCACCAGCATGGCCTGCCCGCTAGTAGCCGGCATTGCAGCTTTAACGTTGGAGTACTTCCCCACCCTTACCGCAAAGCAGTTAAAATATGTAATTGAAAAATCGGCTATACAGCCCAAAGAAAAAGTAAACAAGCCGGGCAGCGACGATGAAAAAGTTCCCATGAGCGAACTCTCAAAAACCGGTGGCATTGTAAATGCCTACGAAGCAGTAAAACTGGCAGCAACTTTAACCGGCGAAAATAAAACCGAAAACCTGCCAAAGCCAACAATGACTAAACCTAAAAAAGGGTAAGCCTTTAAAATATAATTGAAAGATCCGGGGCGTAAGAAGCTCCGGATTTTTTTATGTTACGGGCTTTCGGTTTTCATGGCATCATCGTTGTGTCACTCACTTGTACCGCATACCAATGGGGAGCTTTAATTGTGTTTTACTGCATACTAATTGATAGCCCTTTTTATACAATCACATTTTTTTAGAAAATTCCCTGGTAATTAAAGAATCTGTTGTTTCCCTGTATGTAACAATTTTACCCACAAATAATTTTGAGCAACTATCAGGAAACAGCGTTTCATAAAACATCCGGGTGGGCTTATACAAACCAGTGATCTTACTTTTATACTTTTCCAGTATCTGCCAGTTACAAAAACTGCTGCAATCTACTTTAGTGAATGTGTATCCATATGTTGACCGCATTTTATCGGCCATTGATTCTGGTATATTGCTGGCATAAAAAAAAGGGTTGGCCCCTTGTTGCCCTTTCCAGCAGTATTTTGTTTCGCCGGCATTGTAAAACCAATACTGTGGCCAGGCTGCTTCCGCTTCTGCCTTTGTTTTGTCACATATCAATAATCCATTAATATCTACACCCCCAGGATCAAAAGCCTGCCAGCAGGGATTTGTAACAACCGGTACATCATCATTTTTATTACAGGTTGCAGATAAAAGGAATACTGCTGAAAATAAAAAAAGTGCTGTAAAACTACGTGTTTTCATAATTTAAATATTTAATTACGGAACATTATAGATTAAAAGTACATCATTTATTTTATTGAGAGTTTGCCTCCAACCCTTTAAAGATTCCCAAAACCGCTTAACAATCTCTCTCCTATATTCTAATTTTATTTTCCTGTATTTTTAATCCTCAAAAACAAATCAGCCATGCCAACAAAACCATCACCCGAAACTTACTTTCCCTATTTTAAAAGATATGTTGACCAGGTACCCGAAGAAGACCTGGCTGCAGCATTCAGCAACCAACTACCGGTTATAAAAGATTTCTTAAACGCAATAACCGAAGAAAAATCTACCTATGCCTATGCCCCCGGCAAATGGA
>JAOAUI010000391.1:0-3080 GCA_030157685.1 Ferruginibacter sp.
ATTTGTACAATAATCATTTTGAGCAGGCAAATCTGCAGCTTAGCAGAACACCTTTCTCATTGCCGCAGATGAAAATCAATCCTGAAGTAAAAAATATTTTTGATTTTAAGTTTGAAGATTTTGAGTTGATGAATTATGAATCGCATCCTGCCATAAAAGCGCCTGTAGCTGTATAAGTAAAAAATCAAAAGTCAAAATTCAAAAAATTGCCAGAGCGATTAAGTTGCTTATTTTTACTTTTTAATTTAGATTTTTGACTTTATATGATCTCACTTATAGTTGCAGCTTCCTCTAACAATGCCATTGGTAAAGACAACCAACTGCTCTGGCATTTACCCAACGATCTTAAATTTTTTAAAAATACCACCTGGGGTATGCCTGTAATTATGGGCCGCAAAACATTTGAAGCGTTTAACAAACCACTGCCCGGCAGGTTTAATATTGTTATTAGCCGGCAGGCAGATTGGAAAGCTGAAGGAACAATTGCTGCAACAGATTTAAATGATGCCTTACAAAAAGCAGCAGCAACAAACTGCAATGAAATATTTGTAATTGGTGGCGGAGAAATTTATAAGCAATCAATGGAAATTGCCGATAAAATTTACATGACCCGGGTGCATGCAACATTGGATGGTGATACTTTTTTTCAGGCAATTGATGAAAGCAAATGGCAGTTAATAACTAACCAGGATTTTGCTGCTGATGAAAAACATAAGTATGCATATTCATTTCAAACCTGGGAGAGAATTCATAAGTAAAAATTCAAAAATCAAAATTGTACACCCGTTTTCAATTAGCGAAAAAATATCTCCATTACTACCTTACCGCTTCCAGCGGAAAAGGCCACGGCATTCATTCTCCGTTTGTATTTGATTTTGTAAAAAATGTTCTCAACGATAATACTTCTTATCCTGCTTATCAACCGATAGAACAAAAAAGAAAAGCATTGCTCAAAGATTCAAGGGGTATTGAAGTAGAAGATTTTGGCGCAGGTTCTTCAGTTATCAAAACCAATAAAAGGATCGTGTCTGCTATTGCAGCATCATCACTTAAACCCAGAAAATACGCACAGCTTTTGTACAGAATGGTAAAATATTATCAGCCTGCAACAGTTTTGGAACTGGGAACTTCCTTCGGTATAACAACGGCTTATTTTGCTTCAGCCAATGCTGCATCCAAAGTATTTACCTGCGAAGGGTCGGGCGCCATTGCTTCCATAGCTAAACAAAATTTTGCAGCGTTGCAATTAAATAATGTGCAATTAACCGAAGGAGATTTTGCGCAAACATTATCGCCACTTTTATTAAATTGTAAAGAAATAAACTTTGCTTTTATAGATGGCAATCATCGCAAAGTACCAACAGTTGATTATTTCAACCAGTTGCTAAAATATTCAACGCCTGCAACCATATTAGTATTTGATGATATACACTGGAGTACAGAGATGGAACAAGCCTGGGCCGAAATAAAAGAGCATCCTACAGTAACTTTAACCATCGACCTGTTTTTTGTGAGTATTGTTTTCCTTAACCCTGATATTAATCATAAACAGCACTTTACGATACGGTTTTAATTTTTCTTACATTTGCTTCAATTAATAGCTTATGATTATTGGCGTTTTAAAAGAACCATCTCCCGAAACAAGAGTATCGCTGTTACCTGAACATATTGCCATCCTTAAAAAATGGAACGTAGATGTTTGTGTTGAAACTAACGCCGGCGTTACTGCTTTTGCAAATGATGAAAAATATACCGAAGCTGGTGCAGCAATAAAGTCAAGAGGCGAAGTATTACAAAGCAGCGATTTTATATTGAGCATAAATCCACTTCAGCAATCCGAAATATTAAATATTAAATCTAAAATAGTCCTTGGTGTTTATCAACCTTTATTCAATGCAGGATTGATGAAAGAGCTTGCCGAAAAAGGGTTAACCGTTTTTAGTATGGATATGTTGCCACGTACAACCCGTGCACAAAGTATGGACATACTGAGCAGCCAGGCAAATATTGCCGGTTACAAGGCAGTGTTGCTGGCAGCTAATTTATTTCCCAAATATTTTCCCATGTTCATGACGGCTGCCGGAAGCATTCCGCCGGCAAAGATGTTGATATTGGGCGCTGGTGTTGCAGGCTTACAGGCAATAGCAACCAGCAAAAGATTGGGAGCCGTGGTGGAAGTTTTTGATACCCGCCCTGCCGTAAAAGAAGAAGTGATGAGCCTGGGTGCAAAATTTGTTGAAGTGGAAGGCGCTGCCGATGCCAGCAAAGCCGGTGGTTATGCGGTAGAACAAAGCGAAGATTTTATGCAGCGCCAGAAAGCAAAAATTGCAGAGAGTGTTGCCAAGGCAGATATAATAATTACCACCGCACAAATACCCGGCAAAAAAGCGCCTATATTAATTACCACCGAAATGATGACGGCCATGAAGAATGGTTCTGTAATTATTGACCTGGCAGCCGCAACCGGTGGCAATACAGAGCTTACAAAGAATGATGAAACCGTGGTTCATAATGGTGTCAGCATTGTAGGCAATTCTGCATTGGCATCAACCATGCCCAGCGATGCCAGTAAACTTTACGGTAAAAATATTTTGAACTTTTTGCAGTTGATGATCGATAAGGATGGCAAATTCAATTTAAATTTTGAAGATGACCTGGTGAAAGGAACCTGTGTGGTGCATGATGGAAAAATAACGAGCGAAAGAGTAGCAACTCTAACATAAACGAATGATGAAAGCTATGCAGTAAACTGACTGCAACAAAGATCAAGGAACCGAATCTGAGTTTACAGCCCGCAGGATGCTGCGCATAGTACAAAAGTCTAATCACGGCTCCCTCCGACAAAAGGGATGTAATCTTTTATCGGTCCCCTTTTTTGGTACTTTTTTGGAGAAGCAAAAAAGTACATAAAGAAACAGGGAGTAACAAATAACAAAGAGCTTTTAAAATACAAAAATGGAAAATATTTTAAACTTTATTTCATCCAACCAGCAGATCATCTACATCGTTATCCTGATGATATTTGTTGGTATTGAAGTGATAGGCCGTGTGCCCAGCGTATTGCATACACCACTTATGAG
>JAOAUI010000391.1:3090-10614 GCA_030157685.1 Ferruginibacter sp.
GAATCTGAGTTTACAGTAGCGCAAAAGTCTAATCAGGGCTCCCTCCGACAAAAGGGATGTAATCTTTTGTCGGGCTTCTCCTGAGCGAAGTCGAAGGGGTTGGTACTATTTTGGAGAAGCAAAAAAGTAAATACAGAAATCAGAGAAGCAATTAAATAATAAAGGGGCGTTTAAATTATAACAATGGAAAATATTCTAAACTTTATTTCATCCAATCAACAGATCATCTATATCGTCATCCTGATGATATTTGTTGGTATTGAAGTGATAGGCCGTGTGCCCAGTGTATTGCATACGCCACTCATGAGTGGCGCCAACGCCATACATGGCGTGGTGGTAATTGGTGCCATCATCATTATGGGCAAGGCCGAGACTGATAATTACCTGGCACTGACACTTGGTTTTTTAGCTGTGGTGCTAGGTACTTTAAACGTGGTTGGGGGGTTCGTGGTAACCGATAGGATGCTGGAAATGTTTAAGAAGAAAAAGTAATACACGAACCTGCCTGCCGGTAGGCAGGTTGGGCGAATTACACTAATTACACGAAAAAAGAAAAATTAATCTTTGCGCCTCCGCTCCTCTGCGGACTTTGCGTGAAAAATAAAAAATAAAGCATGCAATCTCATTTACTTACCCTCTGCTATCTGATAGGAAGTATCACATTTATCATCGGGCTTAAAATGCTGAGCAATCCTGCCAGTGCCCGTAAGGGAAATCTGGTGGCTGCATTCGGAATGAGCATTGCTATCTTAGGCACCATCTTTTTATATACATCCGAAACCGGCGAACACCTCGGCAATTATCCGTGGATATTTGGCGGCTTATTGGTGGGTGGAGTAGTGGGTACACTGGCAGCAAAGAAAGTAAAGATGACGGCCATGCCCGAAATGGTGAGCCTTTTCAATGGTATGGGTGGCGCCTGTGCCGCATTAATTTCTGTTGTAGAATTCAATCACCTTTCAAAAAAAATTGCAGAAGGCGTTGTAAGTGCAGGCGATGTGCAACCCACTGTTTTAATCATTGTTTTAGGATTGATCATCGGTTCTGTTTCATTCGCCGGCAGTATGATTGCCTGGGGCAAATTAAATGGTAAAGTGAAAGACCTCAGTTTTACCGGCCAGAATATTTTAAACCTGTTGGTACTTGCCATCACACTGGCGGCAGGCGCTTACCTGGTGTACGATCCCACACAACATTTGCTGGTATATGTAATTTTAGGTTTGGCATTGGTATATGGTGTGTTCTTTGTAATGCCCATCGGCGGTGCCGATATGCCCGTTGTAATTTCTTTACTTAATTCATTTACCGGTGTGGCTGCGGCCTGCGGTGGATTTTTATACGATAATAAAGTAATGCTCACCGGCGGTATTCTCGTTGGTGCAGCAGGTACCTTGCTTACCATACTTATGTGTAAAGCGATGAATCGTTCTTTACAAAATGTTTTGATTGGTTCCTTCGGCGGCAACAAAACTTCAGTTGGTGCCAGTGGCAAAGACCAGGGTGCTTACAAAGAAATAAGCCTGGCAGATGCGGCCATGGTAATGAGTTATGCCAACAAAGTGATGGTCGTTCCCGGCTACGGTTTGGCTGTAGCGCAGGCACAGCACGTTTGTCATGAACTGGAGAAAATACTGGAAGAAAAAGGTGTGGAAGTAAAGTATGCTATTCACCCGGTGGCCGGCCGTATGCCCGGACACATGAACGTACTCCTTGCAGAAGCCGATGTGCCCTACGAAAAATTACTGGAGATGGAACAGGCCAATGATGAATTCAAAACCTGCGATGTGGTGCTCATCCTCGGTGCCAACGACGTGGTAAACCCCGCTGCTAAAAATGATCCTGCCTCACCCATATACGGTATGCCCATACTGGAAGTTGAATTTGCAAAAACCGTTATTGTAAACAAACGCAGTATGAAACCCGGTTATGCCGGCATCGAAAACGATCTCTTCTTTCAACCCAAAACAAGTATGCTTTTTGGCGATGCAAAAAAAGTATTGCAGGATTTGTGTGCGGAAGTGAAGAATGTTTAAGAAGCCGGGCCCCCTCTATCTCCCCCGAAGGGGAGGAAATCTGGAAGATAGAAGCGAAAAGAAGTAAAGAGTGTTTTTTTTTGGGACAAACATTTGTTCTTAACTCATCATCGTTGTGTCACTCACTTGTGCCGCATACCATTGTGGAGCACTGAGCAGCGCCTAAGTGTTATCTAAGCGCAGATTGTCTGAACGATGATTTGGCAGGATTAAATAGATTTTGTTGATCAATAATTGCCAATCTTTCCAATCCCAACAATCCACCTAAATTCCCGTTCAGACAATGCGATTGTCTCATATATTATTTCCTATATTTACAATCAAACCGTAATAAATGAAACACTTCCTTGCCATTCTGCTGTTAGCATTTATCTCTTTTAATTGCCAACAAAATGCCCCCGACCCTGTACCACTTTTACCAACAGTTACTACTGTTGCAGCAAGTTCTATAACTGCTAATACTGCATTAAGCGGTGGAAATGCAACTGTTGCTGCAGGTCCATCAATATCTGCCCGTGGTGTTTGTTGGGGCACTGCAACCAATCCGGATATAAATGGAAACCACACCACTAACGGCAGCGGAGCCGGCATATTTGCAAGCCCCATAACAGGCCTTACAGCAAATACCACTTATTATGTAAGGGCTTATGCTACCAACTATGTAGGTACAAGCTATGGTAATGAAATAACTTTTACAACAACTACCTCTACTACTGCATTGCCCACTGTTACAACTACTGCAATAACGGCTATAACTATGGCAACTGCAGCAGGCGGCGGCAATGTAACTGCCGATGGTGGCGCAGCCGTAACAGCCCGTGGTGTTTGCTGGAGCACAACAGCCAATCCAACTATTGCCTTATCAACCAAAACAACTGATGGAACCGGTACGGGAGTATTTACAAGTGCCATCACAGGTTTAACTGCTGCAACAATTTACCATGTACGTGCCTATGCAACCAACAGTGTGGGTACATCTTATGGCGGCGATTCTACCTTTACCACCACTACTATCGCAAACATACCAACCCTTACAACTACGCCAATAACAGACACAGGAGCCACAACTGCTACAAGTGGCGGTAATATTACTTCTGATGGCGGTGCAGCCGTAACAGCCCGTGGTGTTTGCTGGAGCACAACAGCAAACCCGGTAGCCACCGGCAACCATACTACCAACGGTACCGGTACCGGTATATTTACAAGTGTTATAACAGGGCTTACAAAAAATACAACTTATCATGTAAGAGCTTATGCCACAAATAGCTTTGGTACGGCTTATGGGAATGAAATAATTTTTACAACACTCGAGTATGACACCTATATTGGTGGTTGCTCACCAGCCAATGATGAACCTGCGATATGGAAAAATGGTGTACCAACGATCTTAAGTTCAAATAGAGGTATTGTATATTGTATTTATGTAGTAAACGATGATGTATATGCCGGCGGTATAGAGCTTGCTGGCGGAAACTGGGTGGCAAAAACATGGAAAAACGGAGTAGTTACAACCTTGTCTGATGGAACAGACAATGCTGGCGTTCAATCCATTTATGTTTCCGGTTCGGACGTTTATGCTGTTGGCACAGATAAGAATAAAGCCATGATATGGAAAAATGGAACAGGTACAGTTTTACCCAACGGGAATTATGCAAAAGGAGTGTTTGTTTCAGGGCCAGATGTTTACACTTGTGGTGATGATCAGGTTGCCTGGAATGCACCCAGTTATGCTGTGTCCTGGAAGAACAATGTTTTTACGGATCTGACAAACAGGAGCCTGCTATCAAATGCAAATGCGATAGCAGTATCCGGGCCGGATGTTTATATTGGAGGCAGGGAAAATCTGATAGCTAAGATCTGGAAAAACGGCGTTAGCACTTCTTTGTCGGATGGCACCAAGTTTAATATGCTTACAGCACTTTATATAAATGGAGCCGATGTTTATGCCGGTGGTATAGAATCATTTACACCCGGTGGTAATACTATAGCTAAGATCTGGAAAAACGGCATTGCTACCAACCTTACTGACGGATCTTTAAGTGCCACTGTAAACTCTATTTTTATGTTTGGTACAGATCTTTATGTTTGCGGTATGGAATACGAAACAGTAACGATCTGGAAAAATGGCGTTCCATCGGCAAGCAGTGTGATCGTAAGTCACAATTATCCAAATTATGCTGTTTATCTGCGCTGATAAAATTTATAAAACTTCTGTTGCAGCAGTACAGCAATAATCCGCTAAACAGAGGATTGTCATACATCTTCGCCGATGTTGGTGTAGCGCAAAACTATTCGCAAGCCAACTGTCCAACCATCAGACCGCTGTCTGGCGTCCCCGCCAACAGCGAAAGCCACAGCCTGCTGCAACAAATAAAAATCAAAACAGCACAATTTAAATCGCCGTTGGCGGGGACGCCAAACGGCGGCAGCTCAAAATCATTCAGCAAATCAACAATAATAATATATGCTATATTTGGTTATCAAATAATACAAAGCATGAAAACTTTTCTCTGCATAATCCTGTTAGCACTTATAACTTTTAGCTGCCAGAAAGAAATCAGCCCCGAAAATATAGTAGCAACCTTACCTACCCTTACAACTACAGCAGCAACATCTATAACAAATACCACGGCAACAAGCGGAGGCAACATCACCGATGATGGCGGTGCTTCCATAACAGCCCGTGGCGTTTGCTGGAGCACCTCAACAAATCCTGTTGTAACCGGCAATCATACTACCGATGGTACCGGAAGCGGAGCCTTTACAAGCAATATAACCGGCCTTACAGCCACCATCGTTTATTATGTTCGTGCCTATGCAACCAACAGCGAAGGAACGGCCTACGGTAATGAAATAAGTTTTACAACAACCAATACATCAACTGCATTGCCAACAGTAACAACAACATCCTTATCAGCGATAACAATGATCACTGCAGCAGGCGGTGGTAATGTGGTTGCAGATGGCGGTGCCACTGTAACTGCCCGTGGCGTTTGCTGGAGCACAACAGCAAATCCAACCATTGTTTTATCAACCAAAACAACTGATGGTACAGGCACCGGAATATTTACAAGTGCCATCACAGGGTTAACTGCTGCAACAACTTACCATGTACGTGCCTATGCAACAAACAGTGTGGGCACAGCTTATGGCGGCGATTCGGTGTTTACCACAGCAAGTACTTCAGCAACGCTACCCACCATTACAACCACAGCCATATCATCTATAACCAGTATTACAGCTAACAGCGGCGGTACAATCAGCAGCGATGGTGGCGCAGCCGTAACAGCCCGTGGTGTTTGCTGGAGCACAACTGCCAACCCAACCGTTGCTTTATCAACCAAAACAACCGATGGTACAGGTATTGGCACATTTACAAGTGATATAACAGGGTTAACAAAAAATACAACTTATCATGTAAGGGCTTATGCAACCAATAGTGTGGGCACTGCTTATGGAGCCGATGTAAGTTTTACAACCGACCCGTATACAGTATATGTAGCCGGGGCGATAAATGATGGGTCGTTGAGCTATGCGGTGTTATGGAGAAATGGAACAGCCACCTATTTAGCCAATAATCCTTTGGGTGCCCAGGCTAATTCGGTGTATGTGCAGGGCAGCGATATTTATGTATTGGGTGTGGAAAACAACCCTCTTAGCACACCTGAAAATCATATTAAGCTCTGGAAAAATGGCACAGGCACCGTGCTGGCTACCAGTATGGGAGCCACAGCCAGTGCTGTTTTTGCTTCGGGTAGTGATGTGTATGCCACAGGCTATTACCTCATCGGAAGTCAGTACAGGGGTACTTTATGGAAAAACGGGGTGGCCTCAACAGTAAGCAGTGGTTTTCAAAGTTGTTATCCCCGCTCAATGTATGTAGCTGGCAGCGATGTTTATGTGGCAGGGTATGAGTATAACGTAACCCATTACCAGGCCAAAGTATGGAAGAACAATGTGGTTACAATTTTGGGTAATAACACCCAGGCCTCAGATGCTTTTTCAGTTTTTGTGTCGGGTAGCGATGTATA
The DNA here is from genome assembly GCA_030157685.1 of Ferruginibacter sp. GTDB lineage: Bacteria > Bacteroidota > Bacteroidia > Chitinophagales > Chitinophagaceae > Ferruginibacter. The sequence goes on from JAOAUI010000391.1 coordinate 9,155, forward strand.
TGTTTCAGGATATCAATCTAACGGATCTAAAAATATACCAACGCTCTGGAAAAACGGAGTACCTGCAAGCTTATCTACTACTGGCACCTACAGCGCTTACGGAGAGTCTGTTTTTGTAGTTGGCAGCGACGTATATGTAGCAGGCTATGAATCCAGGATAACGAATAATGTGGCCATGCTTTGGAAAAACGGCGTGCCGGTAGATTTGAGTGTTGGCACCAATAATGCTTACGCACATTCAGTTTTTGTGTATAATGGTGATGTATATGTAACAGGAGAAGAAAGTAATAAAGCAACGTTATGGAAAAACGGGGCAGCCACAATTTTGAACCCCAGTACTCCAAGTGGTTGGGCCTATTCAGTTTTTGTGCAGTAAACAAAATCGTGCAAAAACACTAATAGCTCATGCTTACACTGGCACTAATACGCTCAAGTTGCCAACGCCCGGGTTTTAACCAGCGGCCATGCTCCGGTAAAAATCTCTCATTCTTTATTCCTGATACTTATAGGGTTTCCAACCTTTTAAAGGTTGGAAACCCTATATTATACTGCTCCCTGCCGTTCAATAATAAACTGCATAATAGTTTCCAGTTCCACGCCCGCCATCTGCATCGCTTCTATAATTTCATCCCGGTTTACCGCCGCAGCAAAAGCCTTTTCTTTAAAACGTTTTTTAATGCCCTTCAGTTCCATGCCGGTATAACCTTCGGGCCGCATTAAACTATAAGCATGTGTAAGGCCGCTCAGTTCATCAAAAGCATACAGCATTTTATCCATCCTGGTTTCGGGTATCACGCCAAAATGATTGGGCCCATGGCTGGCAATGGCTCTTATTATTTCAGGGTCAATATTGCGGGCTTCCAGTTCTTCAATAATTTTTTTGCAATGCAATTCGGGCCATTGGTCCCAGTCGGCATCATGTAAAAGCCCGGCCATTTCCCAGCGCCACTGGTCAGCCTCATTCAACCCTTCTTTTTCGGCGGCCCAGCATTTCATTAAATGCGCCACCTGCTTCATGTGCAGTTGAAGCCTTTCGTTTTTTACCCAGTCAGTAAATAACAGGTAAGCTTCATCACGGCTTAATACATTGCCGGCATTTGCAGGGTTTCCAAAAGAAGAAAGGTTTAATAATAATGACATAGTGGTTGTTTGAAAGTAGCGTCTCAGTTTAAAAAGCAGTCAGGCTGAGCTTATCGAAGCCGGTATGATTTCGGTAAACCCGCCTTCGACAGGCTCAGGCTGACAACTCAGTGGTTAAAGTCTATTCAAACTAACCCACTACTTGGTTGAATAAGTGTAAGCGAAAATAAAAATTATCAGCTAACTTCAACCAGTTTTAAAAACAAATACTTGAGCAGTCTTCCGGCAGAATTAATACAATCACTACAAAATATTAAAGGCTTTAATGAAGAAGCTTTTAAAGCAGTGCATCAATTGGGCGGGCAGATAACTTCTGTAAG
>JAOAUI010000392.1 GCA_030157685.1 Ferruginibacter sp.
CAGGTAATTTTTCCGGATATTAATGTTACATCAAAAATCTGATTTTCTGTGGTAATTTCTGTAATTAATTCATCGCCGGTTTTGGGCAGCGCAAATACCTGCAGGTTATTTACAGCGCCAATATAACCTACCAATACAGGCTTGTTTTCGGTATGCGAAACATAACCTGCACTTGCAGCCGCGGTTTGGGCAATATTTTCTACCAGGCCCGGTTCTTTAAATACACCATCCTGCACAAAAATATTATCCGCCTGTATGGTAAAACCTGTTGTGGTGGCCGTTTCGGTAACGTTCAAAAGTTTGTCAACCATTACAAAAGGTGGCTTTTGCGGAATAAGCGATTGTATGTCGTTAATTGCTGTCATCTTTTTTTTATTCCCAAAAATTATAATAATTAAACCACTGTTCGGGGTATTGTTTAACCTTCTTTTCTATTTCTGCCACATATTCGGTCAGCATTTGCGGCATGATGTCATTTTTTGCAACGGCTGCATAATCTTTTATTTCGCTTGCAAATAAATGATAATGCAGTTTGCTTTCTTTTACCGCAAACACATACGAAACCGGCACCTTAAATTTTGATGCCAGCAGGAAAGGCCCCATCGGAAACCTGGCCGGTTCGCCTAAAAAATTGGCGGTCAAAGTTTTGTTTCCTTCCAAAAACCGGTCGGCGTGCATACAAACCAACTCATTGTTGCTTAATGCTTCGCTGATTTTATAAATATGGCTCAGGTCATTTTTAATAACAATGATGCTCATGTTGCGCTTACCAATTACACCCTCAAGATATTCTTTTATCTGTTCATGTTCGCCATCATACAGTACAATATTAATACGGCTTTCCAGGCGTTTGAATAAGTGTCCGGCCACATCCCAGTTTCCGATATGAGCGCTTAATAAAATGCCGCCTTTTTTTAGTACAGCAATTTTGTGCAGGTTCTCTTCTCCATCAAAATGAAAGCTGAATTTATTTTTTATACCCGACATCAGTACCACCTTATCAATAATGCCCTGCCCCAGTAAAAAATAATTTTTATAAAGTTTAATAAGAGATGAAAACCGCCCGTAGCCAAGTTTACGGCGATACAGCAAATAAATTTGTCGGGATGCCTTGTAAGAAAAAAAGAAATAATAAAGCACAACGAACCGCAACAGGAAGTAGGCTGGTAAAACACCAAATGTTTTTAATACCCATACAAAAATCCGGTATCCGAGCGGAGTACCTTTGGATTTGCCATGCCATGCAGACATTATGCCAGTTCTTTTGAATTTACCCTGGATATGATATAATCGCAAAAATCCTGGAAGGTTGCTATATCAGTAAAGTCTTCGGGTTTTACTTTAAAGGCGAAGTTGCTTTCAATAACTACAACCAGGTCAATATAATCAAGGCTGTCAAGCCCAAGGGTTTCTTTTAAATTAGCTTCGGGCACTAACTTTTCTGCATCCACTTCAAATTCCTCAACCAGGAATTCGTGAATTCTCTCAAGTATTTCTGTGTTTGTCATAAGCAGTACATTATATCAATTTCCTAATAATTAGCGATGAGTTAGTTCCACCAAACCCAAAGGAGTTGGACAAAAATACAACTATATCTTTTTCAACGGCCACTTTTGCTATATTCAATTTTGCAGAATCCTCATCCGGGTTTTCGAAATTTATGTTTGGCGCAACAAATGAGTTTTGCATCATTAATACAGAATAAACAATTTCGCTGGCCCCTGCCATCCAGCATTCGTGGCCTGTCATAGATTTTGTTGAACTTACCAACGGCTTATGGCCCCCAAAAACTTCATCAATTGCCTTGGCTTCGCTGGCATCGCCTGCCGGTGTAGATGTTGCATGTGCATTGATATAATCCACATCAGCAGCCAGTATACCGGCGTCTTTCATAGCCATATGTAATGATCTTACGGGCCCGTCAACCGTTGGGTTGGATATATGACCACCATTTGATGAAAATCCATACCCTATTACTTCTCCCAGTATTTTTGCACCTCTTTTTTGGGCCGATTCCAGGCTTTCCAGAATAACAGTTGCCGCACCGCCACTGGGTATCAGCCCGTCGCGGTCACGGTCAAATGGGCGGGATGCTTTTAATGGTTCATTTTCTCTTAGTGAAAAGGCAGATAAAGCATCAAAAGTGCCCATGGATAAATGGTTTATTTCCTGGGCGCCGCCACAGATTATACGATCCTGTAAACCCGATTTAATAAAATGATATCCCAGCCCGATGGAGTGAGAGCCGCTTGCACAGGCTGCACTTACGGTAAAATTTATACCACGTAATTTAAAAATAGTAGCCAGGTTCATGGTTACGGTAGAATTCATGGTTTGAAAAACCGCTCCCGAACCTACTAAAGTGGTGTCTTTTTTTTCCCTGATAATATCATTTGCTTCAATAATGGCTTTGCCGGTACTGTCGTTGCCGTATATAATACCAATTTCATTTTCCTGAATATAATCTGCATCAATGCCGGCATTTTCCAAAGCTTCTATCGTTGCCAGGTAAGCATATTCGCCCTGTTGTGGCAACATAATACGGGCTCTGCGGTCCAAAGTTCCTTTCAATTCAGGTTTTTCTACAAAACCTGTTAAGCCCGATCTGTATCCATATTCCTTGCGCAAAGGATCCAGTATAATGCCCGATTTTCCCTTGTACAGGGAATCCCTTACCTCATCCAGGTTTTTTCCTATGCAGGAATAAATGCCCATACCGGTTATAACAACTCTGTTCATACTTCTAAATACACGAATTAGTCAAATTACACGAATTACACGAATTTTCGCAGGTGTGTTCCTACGAATACAATCCTCCGTTTACCGAAATCACTTCACCGGTTATATACGCTGCGCCTTCAGTTGCTAAAAAACCAACCGTGTGTGCAACTTCTTCCGGTGTACCAAATCGTTTTAACGGAACCATATTTTTTAATTCGGCTTCATTCAGCCCTTCGGTCATATCGGTTTTTATAAAACCGGGTGCTACTGCATTTACAGTAATTCCTTTGCGTCCAATTTCCTGTGCCAGTGCTTTTGTTGCGCCAATTACACCAGCTTTAGCGGCCGAATAATTGGTTTGCCCCGGTAATCCTTTAAGGCCCGAAAGCGAAACAATGTTGATTATTCTGCCGTATTTTTTTTGCAGCATACTATTAACCACCAAACGCGTTACATAAAAGAAACCATCCAGGTTTGTTTTGATGACGCTGTCCCATTGTTCATCTTTCATCCACATCATCAATCCGTCGTCACGTATTCCTGCATTGTTTACCAGCACTTCAATAACCTTGTCTGTATTGGCTTCCATCCAATCTCCCAGCTTGCTTATAATAGCTACTTTGTCCGACACATCAAATTGTATGATCTCCCCTTCAACACCTTTTTCCTTAACCAAAGCAAGTGTATTATTCGCTTCTTCTTCGTTCGATTTGTAGTTGATCAGCACATTATATCCCATCTCAGCCAGTTTAATACAAACGGCCCTGCCAATTCCTCTTGATCCTCCTGTAACTAATGCAAACTTCATGTTTAGTTATTTTTTGTGTTGATCTTAACTGTTGAAATAATTTATACCCGCTATCAGGATGTAACCTGTTCAGAAATCTTACCTAATTTAAACGAAACAACCGGGTCAGATTTTTCGAAATACTTTTTGATCCTGTCCAGGTCTTTATACTTCGGTTCGTCTTCAATAAACTTCGGAAACAATTTTCTTATCTCGGTATAAATATGGTGCGTTTCGGTTGACAACCTGTCGGTACATTTTAAATAATCAATCGCCTGCAACACGGTCATCATCTGTATGGCCAGCACTTCAAAAGAATTATCAATAACCCTTTTGGTCATTAAAGCTGCATTGCAGCCCATGCTTACAATATCCTGGTTATCGTTGTTATTGGGTATGCTGTGTACATACATAGGGAACGACATGGTTTGATTTTCGGCCACGGTTGATGTAGCAGTAAACTGCATACCCTGCATACCAAAATTAAAGCCCAGTACACCCAGGTTTACAAACGGCGGAAATTTCTGGTTCAGTTTTTCGTTCAATAAATAATTCAGCTGCCTTTCGCTAAGCATAGATAATTTGGTGATGGCAATTTTAAGTTTATCCATCTCCAGCGAAACATAATCGCCGTGGAAATTGCCACCATGAAAAATATTTTCATTCTGATGATCAATCACCGGGTTATCGTTAACCGAGTTCAGTTCATCCACCACCACTTTTTCTGCATTACAAATGGTATCGTAAATGGGGCCCAGCACCTGTGTTACGCAACGCAGCGAATAATATTCCTGCACTTTATCCTGAAACACTTCCTGGTCAAGCTTTTCGGGGTTGTACAAATGTTCGCTGCGGCTGCGGATCATTTTACTGTCTTTTAAAATATCCCTTAGCTGTGCTGCAATTTTATTTTGCCCGGTATGATGTTTTACAATATTGAGCTCGTAAGAATAATGATCGTCAAATGCTTCCACCACTTCATTGATCATGGCAGATAACATAACGGACCACTCCAGTAATTTTTGTGCCTGTATAATATTTACCATGCCAATACCCGTCATGGCCGATGTGCCATTCAGCACAGCAAGGCCTTCCCTTATATGAATGGCAAGCGGTTTAATTTTTAATCTGGCAAATACTTCGGCAGTTGGTTGTACGGTTCCTTCATAAATCACTTCGCCTTCGCCAATTAAAACCAGGGCCAGGTGGGCAAGCTGCACCAGATCGCCGCTGGCACCAACGCCACCATGCTCAAAAATGCAGGGCGAAACATTTTTATTGATCAGTTCTTTCAGTAATTCAACTATTTCGGGATGAACACCCGAGTAAGCCTGCATCAGGCTGTTGAGGCGGGCAATCATCACAGCTTTTACCATGATGGGGCTCATTAAATTACCGGCTCCCGAGCTGTGGCTCCTGATGAGGTTGTATTGCAACTGCAACAGGTTTTTTTCGTTAACCTTATACTGTGCCATAGGGCCAAAACCGGTATTAATACCGTAAATCAGCTTATTTGAAGAGAATTTTTGTAAAAACTGGAAATTAACCTCCACTTTTTCAATCGTCTGTGTATCTAATGACACTTCCTTGTCCTTATATAAGATATCTGAAAAATTATCTAAACTAAGGGCCCTGTCTCCAACATGTACCATGATCCGAATTTTATGTGCAATTATTTATGGGTAACTAAAGCGGTAAAAATAGAATAAAGAATTCAAATTTTTATTTTTTGCCTGCCCATATATAAAGATATGGTAAGATAGCAAGCTATAATTGTGGTTATTGGGTATTTTTTAATGCTTGATTTTATCTACTTTTATACCTCATTATTTTAAATAAGATTTTATATGAAAAGATTTACAGCTTTATTGTTAGTTGCATGTTTGTTTGGTTTACAAACTATTGCTCAAAAAGTAAAAACCACCAGCGGCAGTGATGATATTTTAAAATCGGAGTCTGCAATAAATATTGAGTTTAATTACGACAATATTACTGTTGGCAAGTATAAAAATGAGCAGGATTATATTACTGCCAAAACAGAAGAGTATAATAAGAAAGAAGCCGGAAAGGGCGATAGTTGGGCTGCCAGTTGGAAAAACGACCGTGAAGCCCGGTACGAGCCAAAATTTATTGAACTTTTTAAACTCAGCAGTGGCATGAGCATTATATCAGATGCCAAATACACTATGATTGTTAAAACGGTTTCAATTGAACCGGGCTGGAACATCGGAATAAGCCGTAAAAATGCCGAGATTGACCTGGAGATATGGATTGTTGAAACTGCAAACAAAAGCAGCAAACTTGCTACTTTCACCATTAACAATGTACCAGGCGGAACCGCTTTTGGTTATGACTTTGATACCGGCTTACGAATTTCAGAAGCTTATGCTAAAGCTGGAAAAAGTTTAGGTAAATCACTTAAATAGTCATTAAATAAAATGATATTTGCAAAAGGCTTCTTAAATAAGAAGCCTTTTCTGTTGTTATTCATTTTATACCGGACTTTGTCTGGTTAAAAATTCGGTTTTTTTCATCAAAGCATCAACCCAGAAGAGTTTAATTATTTTATGCGTTTCTTTTATATAACATTACTGTTTTTTATTGGCATACCCCTTTGCAGCCCGGCGCAGAATGATGCAGGTATTTTAAAAAATAATTTTTCAGTTTACCCCGGATTGAATGATTATTCAAAACACCTGGATGAGATTATTAAAAAAAATGCCGCAGCCCTTGATAAGAATATAAGAAAGGAATACAACGAAATTATTACTGAGAAAAATACCGCTTTACTTACCGAATTAAAAGAAAATAATTTTTTGTTTGATACAGAAATCTCAGGCTACCTGAGTTCGGTTTTCTTTCATATCCTTGATAAGAACAACCTTAATAAAAATGAATACCATTTTTTTGTAAGCCGCTCCCATGTAATAAATGCTTCCGCTTATGAAGACGGAACGGTTATTTGTAACCTGGGCCTTTTGAATATTATGGAATCAGAGAGCCAGGTAGCCATGGTTTTTTGTCATGAAATAGCGCACTACCTGTTAAACCATGTAAACAATGCTGTTGTAAAAAGAATTGAAAATTATAACTCGCCCGAATTTTTAGCAAAGGTAAAAGAAATAAAAAAAGAAAAATACAATACCAAAAAGCAGCTGGAAGATCTCTTTATAACCGACCTGTTCAACCGCCGCAGGCATAACCGTTCGCAGGAGCTTTCGGCTGATTCTTTAGGACTTTTATTATTCAGTAAAACCAATTATGGCAGCACTGCCATACCGCATCTTTTCGATTTACTGAATACCTCCGACAGCATTGCTATAAAAACTTCTATAAAGGATTTTTGCAGCAGAGAAAATATTGCTGCAGATGAAAGCTGGTTTACCGTACGCAAAAAAATGAGTTTTGGCGCCGATACAAAAAAAGAAATAAAGGATACACTAAAAACACACCCTGACTGTGCGGTACGGAAAATATATGCTGAAAAATATTTTGCCAAAAATCCCGGGGCTGGGCCCGGTTTTATATTATCTGAAAATACAGGTTTTGCTAAAATTAAACAAGCCGCTGTAATTGAAGAAGCCAGGTATTCAAAAGATAAGGAAAGGTTAAGTTATTACCTGTACCAGCTTATTCAAAACGATGCCCGTTTTGCGGGTAATAATTTTATAAAGCAGGAAATATTTGAATTGCTGCTCGGCTTTTATCTGAAGCAGAAAAATCACACCCTTGCATTTGTAATCGATTCTCCGTATGCAACAGAAAATGCCAATGATGAGTATGCCAAACTTTTAAAAATGCTGGATGCTTTTGATCTTCAGAAATTCAAAGAAGTAACCATTAATTATTATGAAAAAAATAAACGCTACATTAATTTAAACAGTGAATTAAACAAAAAATTTCAGGAACTAAACAAAAACTAAAATGAAACAAATAATTGCAATTGTTTTTCTGTCTATTTGCACACTACCGGTTTTTTCTCAATCCGCAACCAAAATTTTTGATGAGGTTAAAGAGATTACTGTAAGAAATGTGGGCGTTATTAAAAAGAACAACGAGATAAAAGGATACTTCAGCTTTTACGAGTATGATAAAGTGGATAAAAACACCATTCTGTTTAAACTGAACCTGATGGATGAAAACCTTAACCAGCTGGGTACAAAAGAAATCGAAGGGCCAAAAACCTGGGAGCTCATCAGCAGTGGTTTCGATGGCAATAATTTTTGTTTCAAATTTTTTGACCCAAAAGCAAAAACATTTGAATTGAAAGTATATAACCAGGAAGCAAAAGAAGTTAACAGTTCTGAGCTGGAAGTTGTTCTTAAAGACAATTCCCTGAGTTACCGCATGTACCGTTACAACACAAAGGTTGAGCTAAATATACTGCCGGACAATGGTTTTGTTAATTATGCTTTTGACAATGACGACAACAGCTTCAGCACTACTTATATAAACGGCTCGCCTAAAAGAAGATGGCAGCGTGTATATCCAAACGGCGGCGATTTTAAGGCAATTGTACCTTCATTTGTGGGCAGTAACAGCGAGATGATGATCACTTTTATTGCCAAGGTTGGTAAAGGTGCTTATACTACTTCATCTGAAAATTTTATTTTAGCCAGCAGCATTACCGGTGGCGGCAAATTATTTGAAGTGCCCGCTATTGCCAACGGCAAAAATTTTGTACCGGTAAATGTAACTTTCGACAGCGGCAAAATAATAATGGTTGGCTTAAATTACCCAAACAAAGACGTATTAACCGGTGGCCCCGAAGGTTTATCTTTTGTTGAGATGGACTTTAAGGGAAAAATACTTAAAAGCGAATCGCAGACTTTTGAAGAAAGTTTAGGCAAATATTTCCCTATGGAAAACAAAAAACTTGCCGGCGATTATCTTTTTTATGTACACGGAATTGAAAAAACAAAGAATAACACCTACCTGGTGGCCGGCGAAAAATTTAAAAAGAAAACCAGTGCCGGTGGAGCAGCAGTTACCATAATGACACAGGGTGGTGGTGGATTTGTTAAACTGGAGCTGGAAAATATGATCATCATTGAATTTGATGCAGATGGAAAGATTATGCAGGCTAAGGAAATACCAAAAGCAAAAGGGTATACACCACAGTTTCCTTCCTTCCTCGGTTTTTTCCCTCCCTATACACTTGCAAGTACCGCCAACGGATTGGGATGGCTGGATTATATGTACTCACTTAAAAATGAAGACAGGTCTGAAATAACATTTAGTTTTCTTGATTATGAAAAATTGGAAGAAGATGATAAGAAAACCCACAATTTTGGTCAGATAAAATATAAGAACGGCGTAATAACCAGTGATAAGGTTGCCATTAAAAATGAAAAGGCAACTTTTACACACCTGTATCCTGCCAAAGCAGGTTATGTATTACAAATGAATTATTTTAAAAAGAAAAAACAAATTACGATGGATTTTATCAAACTGAACTAGGTTTGTTATGTTTGTATATTATTAATTTAAAAAATCTTAAACCGTATCAAATGAAATTTTTATTACTGGCTTTAGTAAGCCTGTTTTCTGCATTATCCTTTGCACAAAGCAAAAAATTTACTTTTAAACTGGGCACCGAATATGAGTTGCCCCGCAAAGCAGAAGACCTGTCTTTTTTCGGAAACGATAAAGACGGCATCATAAACATGGGCCTTAAAAAAGAGGAGCTCACCATTTTAAGGTTCGATCCCAAAACCCTGGCCCAGTCTACAGAAAAGGTTATTGAACTGCCCGAAATGACAAAAAATTTCAACAGCGAAGGTGTTGTTGATTTTTACGGAAATTATTACTGGCTGCACAGTGATTGGGACAAGAAAGATGAAATAGAATATCTGTATTATGATAAAATTGATGTGGTATCAGGAAAAATTACCGAATCAAATAAAAAATTATTTCAGGCCGAAAGAATTGCCGGCAGCAGTGCAGTAATGACAGGCTTTTACCGGTATAAAATGGGCGGTAAATACGATTTTAATTTTGATGCAGACCATACAAAACTGCTGGTAAGTTACAGGCTGGCGCCTGAAGAAAAGAATGATAAAATCAGTTACGATAAAATCGGTTTCTATGTGTATGATGAGAAGATGAACAAGTTGTGGAATAATGAATTTACCATGCCTTATACAGAAGCCATCATGGATAATATTGATTTTTCGATTGATTCAAAAGGCAATGCCTATATGCTTGCCAAAGTGTACGATTCGGAAAAAAGAAAAGAAGTGGATAAAGAAACCGGTGCGGCCGGTTATCATTACGAGGTTTTAAAATTTACAAAAGAGAGTAAAAAAATCATCCACACAACTATTACTATTGGTGATTTTTTTATTAAAGCTGCATCCTTGATTGAGAATACTGAACACGATATGGTAATTGCATGTACCTACAGCAAAAAAGCAAAAAGCAACGGAACAGACGGAGTTTTTCTGGCCCTGATGGACCAGGCCGGCAAGATTAATAAATATAAGAACGGCTATTACGAATTCCCTTTGACTGAACTTGAAAAATTTGAATCGGCCCGCAGTAAAAGAAAAATGGAGAGAAAGAATGATTATGAAGCACCCAATTTAAGTGTACGTAATGTTGTTGTAGAAGCCGATGGCAGTTTGTTTATTGCACTGGAAGAATACTATGTTGTTGCTACCACTACTTATGATTCCAGGGGAGGCTCCCGTACCACCTACACTTATTATTACGAAGATATACTGGGTGCAAAAATAAGCAAGACCGGTAATTTTGACTGGCTAAGAAAAATACCTAAAAAACAAAGAGGCACCAATGGAAGAGGTACTATGAGTTATAAACTTGTAAGCGATGCAACGGGTTATTATTTCCTGTTTTTGGATAATAAAAAGAACCTGGAGCTTGCAGAAGATGAAGTACCAAAGTACCATCTGGATGGTTTTGGCGGACAGGTGGTTGTAGGCAAAATTGACAATGCCGGCAATATATCCAGAGAGATTGTTTTTGATACCAGGGAAGAAGAGGTAAAGCTTTATCCTGCTGAATTTAAAAGAATAAACGGCAACCAGTTTATTGGCAGGGCCAAGATGAAACGGGGCGATTTTCAGCCGCTGTTGATTAC
>JAOAUI010000393.1 GCA_030157685.1 Ferruginibacter sp.
AATATAAATCGTCCAATTTCATGCGCAGGTATTTTATTACCGAGCGATGGGTGCTGAATAAAGAAATACTGATGCCCATAACAATGATTGCCAGAAATAACATGATCATATTGGTATTGTCGTGCAATTTTGAAAAATTGGGGATCAATAATTCGATCACCCACACCGTAACCCATACGGCAACAATCGCAATGAGAGAAGAAATTAATCCGTTTATGATGGCCCTGATATTGATTGGCCGGGCAATAAAGCCCCTTGTGGCCCCCACCATTTGCATGGTTTTAATTAAAAACCGGTTACTGTACATGGCCAGCCTGATGGTATTATCAATGGAGAATACAACCAATACGGTTAAAAGGATTGCAAGTACCAAACAGATAATTGCTACGTATTTTACAAATTTGCTCACTTGTTCAATGGTTTCCTGCGGAAACTGAAACTCACTGATAAGGCCCGGATAGCGGCTTAACAGGTCCATGGAAAGTACACCCAGGCTGTCTTTTTGAACATAATCAGATTTAATATAAAAGTCAACACTTTCCGGTAAAGGATTGGCATCTAAAAACTTTTTCCAGTTTGAATCATTGGCATTATTCCATTTTTGAATGGCCATTTCCTTTGTTACATACTGCACATCTTTAGCATAAGGGATGGCTTTAATATAGGTTGTGAGACTGTCCACTTTCTTTTTTTGAGCGTTGGGATTCAGGTATACGTGTACCTGAATGTTTTCCTTTACATAATCGCCGGTTTTACGAAGATTTAAAAAGAACCAGCCAACAATGCCAAATAAAAACAACACCAGCGATACTCCTATGATGGCGTATGCATACGTTGGTTTACCTCTTTTACTACTTGCTTTTCCAAATTGAGCCATATTCTGTTATTGTTTGGGAGTTAGTATACTTTCCTTTTCGGGTGGGGCAAAAATAAAGGTTTTTACCTGCTTTGCCGTATTTTTGCCCTCTTCAAAACGATTGTCTGCCGTATTTATTTTTATGAATGGAGAGGATATGCTGTGAATGGCAGGTAAATAACTTTTCTTTCACATTCAGCATAGCGGTTAAAGAAGAAAAGAGATGTAAAAAGTTAATGCGTTCAATAAAGTTATAAAGCACAAGAGTGCGACGCCAATGAAGTTGAATAAAAGAAATATTGACGGGAACAAAATAAAAATTACGCCGCAGGCGGAACAAGATGGAATACAAGTTTAACGAGATTGAAAAAAAATGGCAGGATAACTGGAAAGAGAAAAAAGTTTACCAGGTCAGCAACGAATCTGCCAAACCAAAATATTATGTGCTGGATATGTTTCCGTACCCAAGCGGTGCAGGCCTGCATGTGGGCCATCCGCTGGGATATATAGCCAGCGATATTTACAGCCGTTACAAAAGATTAAAGGGCTTTAATGTACTGCACCCGATGGGCTTTGACAGTTTTGGTTTGCCGGCTGAGCAATACGCTTTGGAAACAGGCCAGCACCCGGCAACCACCACCGAAAAAAATATTGCAACCTTTAAAGCACAGCTTGATAAAATTGGTTTTTGTTACGATTGGGACAGGGAAGTACGAACCAGCGACCCGCAATATTATAAATGGACGCAGTGGATATTTTTGCAATTGTTCAACAGTTATTTCTGCAACACACAAAAAAAAGCAAGGCCCATTGCCGACCTGATTAAGAAATACGAAACGAAGGGCAATAAAAATTTTACTGCCGAACAATGGAATGCTTTTACAAAAAAAGAGCAGGAAGATGTTTTAATGAACCGTAGACTTGCTTTCAGCAAATATGGCGAAGTGAACTGGTGCGAAGCTTTAGGAACTGTACTGGCAAATGATGAAGTGGTGAATGGCGTGAGCGAACGTGGCGGCCACCCGGTAGAAAAAAAGAAAATGCGCCAATGGTATTTGCGGATAACTGATTATGCAGATCGTTTACTGGAAGGCCTGGAAACCGTTGACTTCAGCGAAAGCATGAAAGAAATGCAGCGCAACTGGATAGGAAAGAGTGAGGGAGCAGAAATGGAGTTCAGCGTCAGGAGTTATGAGTCAGGAGTTAAAGTGTATACCACAAGACCTGATACAATTTTTGGAGTAGATTTTCTTGTGTTGGCGCCTGAGCATGAGATGGTAAAAGAAATAGCATCAGCTGAGCAAAAAAATGCGGTAGATGAATACCTGCATTATGTAAAAAGCCGCAGCGAAAGGGAACGCCTGGCCGAAGCGAAAACCATTACCGGTTGCTTTACGGGTGCGTATGCCATTAATCCTTTTGATGGCAGGGAAATTCCGATCTGGATTGCTGAATATGTATTGGCGGGTTATGGCACCGGCGCCATTATGGCTGTGCCTTGCGGCGATCAAAGAGATTTTGCTTTTGCCAAACATTTTAATATTCC
>JAOAUI010000394.1 GCA_030157685.1 Ferruginibacter sp.
TCTTCATCCATCTGCTTATTCATTCTTGCCATCACTTCTTCACGGCTGCTGTTATCTCTTTGCATTACCCGTTGCAGCCGAAGTGGGGCAGGAGCGGTAACGCCAATCACATAATCCAGCAATTCGGCAGCGCCGCTTTCAAATAAAAGAGCGGCTTCTTTTAAAGTATAAGGAGTGGTTTGTTTTAACATCCAGTCATTGGCATCATTAATGGTGGCAGGATGTACAATTGAATTTAAAAGTTCTAATTTTTCTTCGGATGAAAAAACAATTTGGGCAAGGTATTTATTGTCTAACTTTTCATTTTTATAAACGTCATTACCAAATTGCTGTTTAATTTTTTCTTTCAATACAACATCTTCATTCATTAATCTTTTTGCAGCCAGATCAGCATTATACACAGGTATGCCCAGCACTTCAAATACTTTGGCTACCGTGCTTTTGCCGCTGCCTATGCCGCCTGTGATGCCGATTTTTAACAAGGTTATTCTGTTAATCCGAATAAAAAAATCCGGAATCGAAGTTAAACTTCAATTCCGGAATATAATGAGTAAAACTGTTATTTACTTTTTAACCTCTGCAACCGGCTTATTTATATTGGCCGTCCACTCCATACTGATGGCGCTGCGTTCAATTTTCATGTAGCTGCCCGGACTGGTTTCCAGTTCCAATGTAGCATCATCATTAACCTTGTTTACTTTACCATGTATGCCGGCAATGGTAACAATCTTATCGCCTTTTTGCAGGTTATTAATAAATTCCTTTTGTTTTTTTGCTTTTTTTGCCTGTGGCCTGATCATGAACAGCCAGAAAACCAGGATCATCAATCCCATCATAATTAAAGTGCCGCTGCTTCCACCTTTTCCCTGTGGGTCCATCATCAAAAAAATACTTAATAGTTGCATGTTGTTTGTTTATTTGTTTAGAAAGTTAATGTTGTAATCCGTTAATCCGTATATCCTTTAATTGGTTAATCCGTAAATCCATTAGTGCGTTAATCCGCTTTTTTCCTTTGCAATCACATTACCGGTTAATATCAATGGCGGAAACTCAGGTTTTGCATTTGATTTTACAGTAATGGTTTTATACGCTTCGCCCACACGGCCCTTACTATCGAAAACTATTTTTATAAAACCGGTTTCGCCGGGTAAAATGGGCTTTTCGGGCTTTTGTGGCACAGTGCAGCCACAACTGGCAGTAGCTTCCACAATCACCAGTGGTTTGGTACCGGTATTTTTAAAGCGATAGCTGTATATCACTTTTTCGCCATCGGTTACGCTTTTGAAATTATAGGCCGTATCAATAATCTGAACTGTTGTTGAATCTTTTAATGCCAATATCTTTTGTGCTTCCGAATCATCCGCAATTTTATCTTTACGCCTCACATCGCATGAAACGATAGTGGAAGCAACCAATAAAATTAAAATGTATTTTTTCACTGTTTTAATTTTTTGCAAAGTTATTTATATCGTACTGTTTTTATAAGTCTTCTTGGTTATTTTATGCTCAGCAGCCAGTTCCTTATTTATATTATCCAGCAAACCATTTACAAACTGTCCGCTTTGTACAGTACTGTAATCCTTTGCCAGGTCAATGTATTCATTAATGGTAACTTTGGTAGGGATGGTTTCAAAAAACAAAAATTCGCAAACACCCATTTGCAGAATGATGAGATCCAGCGCAGCTATACGCTCTGCATCCCAGTTCTTTAGTTTGGGTTTTATCAGTTCCAGGCAAATCTCTTTTTTATCCAAAACAGTCTGCAACAGGCTTTTGGCAAACTCCCATTTTTCCTTACTCAGTATCTCTGTAAAATTTGCATTGGCAGGTTTGTGTAAAAAATTAAGCACCAGCTGGTTCATCATTTCGGCATCATCATCCCAATGAATAAAATGCTCTTCCACATGTGCAATAAAATCTTCGTTGGGCAACATCAGGTTGGTGAAAATGAATTCCAGCATATCTTTTTCAAGCTTGTTGGTCCTGCTTTGCTCATCAATATATTCAGTATACTCGGGTGAACTTGCCAGCTGCAGGTATATCTTTTTTAGTAACTCTGTATCAATAATATGCTGAGGTTTTAACTCAGCAATGGTGGCTTTAAAACCGGCATCTTCTACAATTTTCCAAAGCAGTTCATTACCGGCAATTTTTGTATTGATGTTGAGGTCGGCGGTTGTTGGCAGGTGTTTGGAAGCTTTTTGCCGGGCATCGGTTTCGGAATACCGGGCCACTTCGGTTATAAAATAAACGAGGTAGGTAAATATCTGCCTGCTTTGCTCAATTTTTTTGGTAAGGATGCTGATGGCTTCGCCGGGTTTTACATCACCGTTCATGCTGTCGATGCTGTATAAGGTCTGCATCACTTTTACCCGGATATTTCTTCTGCTGATCATG
>JAOAUI010000395.1 GCA_030157685.1 Ferruginibacter sp.
ATGCATGCCGGTATCAACGGCATGTGGCGTGGCAATTATGCAACCGATCATGATGTAACAGTGGGCAAAAAACTGGCTTATGTAATGTGTGGTGGCGATTTAAGCGAACCTACTTTGGTAAGCGAACAATATTTACTCGATTTAGAAAGAGAAGCATTCTTAAGTTTAACAGGGGAGAAGAAAACGCTTGAAAGAATTCAATCTATATTAAAAACCGGTAAGCCTTTGAGGAATTAGAGCCTCGTTTTACAAGTAATGGTTTTAATTTTTCTTAAGCCAATCTTAAGCAACAGCTAAACCAATTCAAATACAGGTGCTGCCATCTTTGCTGTAAATTATTTTCATGATAACAGCATCACACCTGCATGCCATGGTCGTTCACTTTCCCATTGCATTGCTCATCGTTGGTTTCCTGTCGGCAGTAATTGCCCTTTTTAATAAAAAACCATTCTTCAACCAGGCTGCATTTTACTTATTACTGTTGGGTACTGCAGGTACAATCGCATCTTACCTGGCAGGCAATGCAGCCGGCGAAGGCATGGAAGGTGGCACATTGGGTAAGGCCATGGAATTACATGAGCAGGCGGCCAACATTGCATTGTGGCTTACCTGCATAACAGCCGTATTTTACCTGGCTGTAGCTATTTTCAAATATAAAAAAGGCTGGACAAAATTTGCAGGCATTATTTTATTTGCCGGAACTATTGCAGCTATTGCCAGAACCGGCTACCTGGGCGGGCAACTGGTATATAAACATGGAGCCGGTGTAGAACTGGCGTTACCCGATTTTTCAAACCCCGCCATTGATAAAGATGAATGAGATAGCAAGCAGAAATTTTCTTTATCTTACCGGTATGAGAATTTTACTGGTAGAAGATGAAGCAGCCATTGCCGGATTTGTAAAAGAAGGACTGGAAGAAGAAGGCTTTGCTGTTGATGTTGCTCATAATGGCAGGCTGGGGCTCGACATGGCCATGAATAACCTGGATGAGTATGATATTTTTTTACTCGATTGGATGCTGCCTGGCGTAAGCGGCATAGAAATATGCAGAAGCATCAGAAAAGAAAATAATTTGGTGCCGGTTATATTCTTAACGGCAAAAGATACGGTGGATGATACGGTTTTCGGATTGGAAGCCGGTGCTAATGATTACCTTAAAAAACCTTTTGCATTTGAAGAACTTTTGGCACGTATCAGGGTTTTGCTGCGTAATAAAACCGGTGAACAAAATATTTTTATTGCAGGCGATATACTGATGGATACCGAAGTTCACCAGGTTACCAAAAACGGGCAGCCGGTTGAACTTACCCAAAAAGAATTTGCATTGCTTGAATACCTGCTGCGCAATAAGGGCAAGGTTTGCCGTCGCACCCGTATCATTGAAAAAATATGGGATATACATTTTGAAAAAGACACTTCGGTAATAGATGTTTTTATCAATGCACTGCGAAAAAAATTAGATACAAAGGAAAAAGATTCTTTTATACAAACTATACGGGGAGTGGGATACCGGGTAAATGACGAACCATGAAACTGAGTTTTAAAAAACGGATAGCGGTTTTTAATACATTGGCGGTGGCTATTACAACGGCCATTGTTTTTTTAGTGATATATGCAGTAGTGTATAACAGTTCTTACCGTCACCTGGATAGTGATATTTTACTTGAAAAAGAAGAGATACTGAATACGCTCGACTGGAAGGGCGACAGTATCATCATCAATAAAATGCCCGAATGGGAAGAGGCAGAGCATAACAAGGTAGAAGTGAATCCTACTTTTATACAGATAGTTGATAATAAAGAGCGGATGATCTTTAAATCTGCCAACCTGCAATCCAATCATTTTTTATTTGACCCAACTAACGAAAAGGAAAATTTTTTTAACAGCCTGGTTGATAAGCAACGCTTGCGGTTGGGCCAATTTCCCATCAGAAATGATGAAGGTAAACTGATTGGCCAATTAACGGTTGGTATTTCGCAGCAGGAATCTTATTACGTTTTGAATAATCTGCTCATCAGCCTCTGTATTTCTTTTCCTATTCTGTTACTGGTGCTCTACCTGGTTGTTTACATGACTGCATCTAAAGCTATTGCACCCGTGCAGCGGTTGATACGTGCTGCAGCGGTAATTGATGATTCCAATATTAATACAAGGCTTCCCCTGCCTGAAAACGAAGATGAATTATACCAGCTGGCAAAGACCATCAACGAATTACTGAACAGGATTGAGACCAGTGTTCAACAGCAAAAACAATTTACTTCCGATGCTTCGCATGAAATACGAACACCGCTTGCAGCCATTCGTGGTACGCTGGAAGTTTTGCTGCGTAAAAGAAGAGAGCCCGAACAGTATGAAGAAAGAATAAAAGAAGTGATTACTCAAACAGACAG
>JAOAUI010000396.1 GCA_030157685.1 Ferruginibacter sp.
AAAGTCCGTAACCGAACCGAAGCTGCCAATTATTTCAATTCCCTGAAAGCCGCATAAACCACCAGGTTTTGTGCCCCCGCAATTTTTAATAATAAAACTAAAAGCATGAAAAGTTTTTTACTTACCATGATGGCGGTAGTATGCCTGTATGCCGTAACAGCCCAGCCTACTGCAGGCCTTATGGCTTACTGGCGTATGGATGGCAACTATGTTGATGCCGGCCCTAATTTTATTAACGGTACCAATTTTAGCTCAACAGCTACTACTAATAATAAGGGGGTTGCAAATACGGCAATGGCTTATGCCAATCCCGGCAGCCCGGTTGTGCAATATGCCACGCATCCGGTTAATGCCAACCTTAGCTTTGGTACCAACCAGGATTTTACCATTGATTTTTCGATACTTACAACCAGCTTACCACATCCCGGCGGACTTTATGATAATAACCTGAACTACGGTGGCCCGGGTATATTTATCTGGAGTGCTAATGGTTTCCCGCAAATTGTTTTCAATTTTAAAAATGCCAGTGCATTAACAACCAACGGGGCATTGCCACTTAACGTATGGAAGCATGTTGCCTGTGTAAGAGCCGCAGGCGTAACCAGAATTTACGTAAATGGGGTGTTGAATGTGACCGCTGTACCAGGTACAATGGTACCTGTTTATAGTTTCCCGGCCCGCTTTGGCAGTATGTTTTATAACGGTTTTTCTCCACCGCAGTACAACGGCCACAATGGAAAAATAGATGAGTTCAGAATTTACAACCGGGCGCTTACCGCCTTAGAAATTTTAATACTTTCCAGTGTAGCACTACCTGTAAAACTTACTTCATTTACCGGGGTAAATAAAAGCAACACTATTACCCTTAACTGGCAAACAGCCTACGAGCAAAACAGCAGCCATTATTTTATACAGCGCAGTGTTGATGGTGTAAACTTTACCGATGTGGCAAGGGTTGCAGCCAATGGCACTTCAAATATTCCGCTTAATTACAGTTACAACGATATTTTACCGGGCAGTGTAAAAATGCATAAAACTGTCTTTTACAGGTTAAAATCGGTTGATACTGATGGAAACTTTGGTAACAGCGATATTTTGGCAATGCAACTTGATAAAACTGATATGCAGTTGCTTGTTTCGCCTAATCCGGCAAAAGATGTATTGCAGGTTCAAACTGCCAGTGGTTTGTCGGGCAACGGGGTTTTAACCATTACCGATATGATGGGCAGGCAAGTGTACAGGAAAGATCTTATGTTGCAAACCGGCAGCAATACCATACCCGTTAATATCTCCCTTTTTGGGCCGGGAGTTTATAATGTAAGATTAATAAATGGCAGCGAAAGCCACGTAAAACAATTTGTAAAAGAATAAAGATATTCCCCGTTAACTAACCGGCGGCTCAATAAAATGAGCCGCTTTTTTATGCATTTGCACTGATGGTTAAAATATTTAGTCAAAATTTTTACTGAAAATCAATCAGTTATAAATGTCCGGTAAAAAATAGTTCCCATTTTCTTTGGCAGATAGGGTTGTTTGCAGTTACCTTCGCCGTCCGAAAAACAGCCATGAGCATTTAGCTACGGGCTGTTAGCGGAGAATTTCACGGGATGGCGTGGATTCTTATTTTTCTAAAACCGCTGTTTTGCTCATAGCTAAATGCTAAAGGCTAACAGCTCAAATTTTTAAAATGAGCAAATTACATTTCACTACAAAACATGCGAACGAGGCTACCGTTACTCACAACTGGTACGTTGTGGATGGTACTAATCAAACCGTTGGTCGTATGTGTGCCCGTATTGCGGCAGTTCTTCGTGGTAAGAACAAAGCATACTACACTCCACACGTTGATTGCGGAGATTTCATCATTGTTACCAATTGCGAAAAGGTAAAACTTACCGGTAATAAAATGGATGAAAAGATCTACGATACCTTTAGTGGTTACCCCGGTGGCCGTAAAGAAGAAGTAGCAAAAGATCTGTTAAGGCGCAGGCCCGAAGTGATCATTGAAAGAGCTATTAAAGGTATGTTGCCTAAAAACCGTTTGGGCCGCCAGATGTACAAAAAATTATTTGTATACCAGGGTGCTGAGCATCCACACGGAGCACAACAACCTAAAGAATTGAAATTCTAAACCCCTATCCCCTAAAGGGGAATTACCGAAAAATATTATAAAATAAAATGGAAAAACAAACAAACGCAGTCGGCCGCAGAAAAGAAGCTGTAACCCGCATTTTCCTTTCTAAGGGAGATGGAAAGATTACAGTTAACGGCAAAGACTACAAAACCTACTTCCCGTTGGTTTATTTACAAAACCAGGTAGAAGCTCCGTTGAAAACGGTTGAGTCTTCTGATAAATTTGATGTAGTCGTTAATGCTACAGGTGGTGGTGTAAAAGGACAGGCTGAAGCAACCAAACTGGGTATTGCCCGTGCTTTGATTGAAGTAAGTGCTGATTACCGCCCGGCTTTAAAAGCTGCCGGTTTATTAAAGCGTGATCCCCGTTCGGTTGAGCGTAAGAAACCAGGACGTAAGAAAGCAAGAAGAAGCTTCCAGTTCTCTAAGAGATAAAAACCGATGCTGGATACTTGATACAAGATACTGGATAGAGAATCCGATATCTGACATCCGGGATCTAGTATCCAGAATCAATTTTTTAAAAACTATTTTAATAATAAACAATGGAAAATACTTCCTTACAACAGCAACTTTTAGAAGCAGGTGTACACTTTGGACATTTAAAGAAAAAGTGGAACCCTAAGATGCTGCCTTACATCTTTGCTGAAAAGAAAGGCATACACATTATTGACCTGAACAAAACCGTAGAAGGTTTACAGGAGTCTGCTGCAGCTTTAAAAGCAATTGCACGCAGTGGTAAAAAAATCATGTTTGTGGCTACTAAAAAGCAGGCTAAAGAAATTGTTAGCGACTGTGCTCAACGTGTAAATATGCCTTTTGTAACCGAGCGTTGGTTGGGTGGTATGTTAACCAACTTCAACACCGTACGTAAGAGTGTTAAAAAAATGCAGAGCATCGAAAAAATGCTGGCTGATGGTAGCGCTGAAAGTTTAACCAAAAAAGAAAAGTTAACACTTACACGTGATAAAGAAAAAATGGAAAAAGTGTTGGGTGGTATTGCGCAAATAAGCCGTGTACCTGCTGCTTTGTTTATGGTTGACATAGGCCATGAGCATATTGCACTTGCCGAAGCAAGAAAATTAGGCATCAGCACTTTTGGTATGGTTGATACCAACTGCGATCCGAATAAAATTGATTTTGCTATTCCGGCAAATGATGATGCTACCAAATCAATCGCCATCATCGTTAACTATTTAACAGCGGCTATTGCAGAAGGTTTGCAGGAGCGCCAGGCAAATAAAGACGAAGACGAAAACAGCGATACAGAAGAAAGCGCCGAAGCAAAAGCAGCACGCTTTGAAGCTAAGCAAGATGGTTCTGACGACAGAAACAAGCGTGGTGGTGGTAAAGGCATTGCCTCTCAACCTAAGCGTCGTGTAGCTGGCCCGGGCCAGGGTGGCAGAAGGCCAGCCGGTAGCGGTGGACCAAGGTAAAACCCCCTCCGCCTCCGCCGCGGCGGAGAAACTATGGAGGAGATTGATAGGAAGAAGATGTTGTTAGTTTTTTTGAACCCAACATCTAATCTTTAATCAATTTCAGTGGCGTCGCACTCTTGTACATCAGTACATTGTTCGACATTGAGGAATTTTTAATTTTTAATTTTTAATTTTTAATTCACATGAGTGTTACAATAACAGCAGCAGACATAAATAAATTACGCCAGACAACAGGTGCTGGTATGTTAGATTGCCGCAAAGCATTAACAGAAAGCAACGGCGATTTTGAAGCAGCTATTGACTGGTTGCGTAAACAAGGCCAGAAAGTTGCCGCCAAGCGCAGCGACCGTGAAGCCAAAGAAGGCGTGGTAATTGCGCAAACAACAGCCGATCATAAAAGCGGTATTGTACTTTGCATAAGCTGCGAAACTGATTTCGTTAGTAAGAATGCCGACTTTGTTGCCTTTGCACAATCAATTGCAGATGCAGCCATTGCAAACGATGTTAAAACAGCCGAAGAATTAAACGGAGTTACCGTTAACGGAGCTAAAGTTGAAGAACTGATCAATGATAAATTAGCTGCTATTGGTGAAAAAATCGCTGTTTCAAAATTTGAAAGAGTAGATGCACCTTATGTTGCTTCTTACATTCATGGCGCATATCGTATGGGTGTATTGGTATCAATGACCAAAGAAGCTGCTGATGCAGGAAAAGATGTAGCCATGCAGATTGCTGCTATGAATCCATTGGCAGTTGATGAAACATCTATCAGCCAGGAAACAAAAGACAGGGAAAAAGCCATTGCCATTGAAATGATAAAGGCAGAAGGTAAGCCGGCTGAAATGGCTGAAAAGATTGCCGATGGTAAAATGAACAAATTCTTTAAAGACAATACTTTAATGGCCCAGGCTTTTGTAAAAGACAACAGTAAATCTGTTGCCGATTATTTAAAGAGCGTTGATGCCGATTTAAAAGTTACCGATTTTAAAAGGGTAGCTTTAGGATAATATTGTTTTCAATATAATTTTAAAAAGGGAATCATTCGGTTCCCTTTTTTATTTTACTTTACTTAAAATTAACAGCTCATTCATGTTCACGCATAGTATTCTGCTGCTTATCAGTATTGGTATACCGTTTTTATCTCTGTCTATCTACCCGGTAATAACCAGGGAAATATTCAGTGATCTGCGGTTTATGCGGATACTGCATTATGCAGCGCTGGCATTGTTTGGTTTTGCACTTTACTTTTCCAATCTTGATGTTAATACATATTTTTCTCAGTCAGACGAACTGCTGGTTTTTCCTTTGTTTATTATTGCATTGATTTATGCAGCAGTCTTTGCCATCATTACAAACAATATTGCGGATATTGAAACAGATAAAATTTCAAATACCCGAAGGCCTCTGATAAAAGGAACGGTTAAGCAGGCGCACTATTTGCTCGCTGGTATTTTTTGCTTATCATATGCACTTATTCTTTCTTTGCTTGTTAACAGCACCATGTTTTACGGCATACTGATGATCAGTGCAGGATATTATATTTATTCCTGCAAACCTTTTCGATTAAAACGAATTCCATTTATAGCCAAGTTGTTAATTGGCTTTAATTCGCTGGTGGTGGCTGTTTGTGGCTTTGTACTTGCGGGCGGCAGGCTTAATGATTTTCCGGTTATTTGGGCGGTGTTTATTGTGTTGCCTTTATCGCTGGCGGCAAATTTTGTAGACATTAAAGACATAGCCGGAGATGGCAAAACAGGTATAAAAACATTGCCGGTTATTTTGGGAGAAAAAAGGGCCATTCATTTAATTGTTTTCTTTACAGTTTGCACCTACCTGATGGCTGCTGTTATCATAAATCTTTTATGGGTATATCCATTATGTGGCATCATGGCAATACTGCACATTACCTTGCTTTATCGTAAGCCTTATAATGAAAAACCAATTTTCCTTATTTATATTTCAGCCTTGTTTGGATTAAACATAATATTGCTGTTCAATAAATATTTAGTCTGAATAAAATGCCAGCAGTTAAATATACGCATCCCGGAAAAGTTTTAAAAAGTGCCTGTATAATAATTGTTATTTTAGTTATTAATCTTTTTTTTACCGGCAGTAAAGTAATCAGTAATACTGAAGAGATCAGTGCTGCTCAACAAAAAGCCATAGAATTTTTAAAACACATTCAGCGAAATGATGGCGCAATCTGCGATACAGTTAACCCGCTTTTTGAAACATGGGAAACCATATTAGCTGTGTCAGCTATTTATAGATCCAATCCAGATACTCACCTTCAGGCTATAAAAAAGGGATTGGCTTTTTTGATGAATAATGAAAACAGTGATGGGCTTATCTGCCACAATCAAAAATGTAAAAAGGCGTATTGCCTCGAAACCTCAGCTGTTTATTTTAACCTGTTACAACTTACCGGAAAAAATGACAAAGTTATGCCCGGTTTAAAAAAGATCATCGCTTTGCAAAAGCCAACCGGCGAATGGGATATTGGAAACCCTGATGTAACGATTCAAAAAGACTTTCCTTCAGTAACCGCTTTTGTGCTTAACCTGTTGTATAACACAGGTGTTGAACCTGTTTATAAAAAAGAAGCAATCAACTGGCTTTTAAAAAAGCAAACAGTGCAGGGAGACTGGGGAAGCGGTTGGGAGTATTATGGTTGCCCGGCCTATGCATTGTGGCCAATAATGAAAGTACTTCAAAATGAAAATACAAATGAAACCAGGCTGGTAAAAGATAAGGCTCTTGCATATATCATTGCTTCGCAAAATATTGATGGCAGCTGGTTTTATAAAAACGCCGATCTTCAAAAACAAACATCTGCGTCATTGCAAACCGCATTGATGCTTTCAGCTTTACAAAATGCAGAGTTAAAAAATAATGAGGTTATTTTAAAGGGTATACAATTCCTGGTTAACAATCAGCAAAAAAATGGAAACTGGGATGGAGGTTATTTTCCGATACCGGAAAAAAGATACAATAAACAGGAGTATGTTTTTGCTACAGCGCTTGCTATAGATGTAATGCATCATTATCTGCTTAACAATAATAATAAATGAGAAACTGCTTTTTTGCTGCTGCTTTTGTTTTCAGTTTTATTGGCTGCACTACAAGCCGTATTCCGGAAAAAGAAGCCTTGCTTTTTCCTGAGGCTGATACAGGAAAGTGGTGGATCGTCAATACCATTTTGCAGGACAGGAACGGGAAGGACGTGCATTTTAATTCGCTGGTAAGCATAGATAAGGCAGGTGGCAAAAATTATGCTGCATGTTTTGTTTCTGTTTGGAGTGAAATGGATAGTACTTACTATACCGGAACACGTATTGCCGGCATACCTGAAATGAAATCGTATAAAAAATTTCCTTTGAGGATCGGGTTTCCCGGCAAAGATTCGCTAGCCATGGAATGGAGCCTGGTACTGAAACGTAATGGCTTAAATTTTTTGACATCACTTAATAGTAAAACGAAAGCTTTACCTGAAGGTTATACCGAACTTTCTGCCGGGTTTGATAAACAAAAATCATTTGCTGTTTCCACCATAAGTGCTTCGCCGGAAGCATGGGCTGTTAACCCAATAAGGGCTGATGTAAAGTTGCGTGGTAATATGCAATCTTCGGCTGTAAATAAATTACTGGTCCGGGTTTTTTCCGACAAAGAAATATTGCTGAAAAAATCATCGGGCACTTATGTGCATTGGCTGGACCTGGGTTTACAATCCGGTAAACATCTCAGCATATTATTCAGCACAGATGCTGCATCAAATATAAAAACTGAGGCAGTTTTGCTTTGGGACGGGCAGGGGAATATTATGGCACGGCCACAAATAACCCTGCAAAAAATAAGTAATGATAATATGCAGGCCGGTTTATTAACCAAACAGTACCCGTTGTTTTTATCTGTTATTTTGCCGGAGCTACATTTAGATATTCTGCTCCGGCCAAGAATGGCTGAGCAGGAAATAACGGCCAATAAAAATTCCTTTTGGATGGGGGCTGTTGAAGCACTTGACAGCCAAACCAATCAATCAATGGGTAAAGGCAATATGTATATATTTAAACAATAAGAAGCTTTATGTTGAAAAAAATTCAGGGGGTGTTTGTTAAAACGGTTGATCATGTTGAAAACCAGCAGGCTCCTTTTACCAGGTATTATTTTTTATTTGCAGCAATACTGGCTGTACGCCTGGCGCTGGAGTTTTTTTCGAGCCACCGGTTATTTACCATGGATGATATTCTGCACATCGGGCTTTGGTTTATTTTTATTGTGCTGGCTTTCCTGGTACAACTGCATCTCTTCTCCGGCGAAAAAATATTAAAAGTGGCAAAACTGGTGATCGTATTTTTCAGTATTGCACTTACTGCCCCCATCATTGATCTGATTATAACCGGAGGTGTTGGGGCCAAAATGAATTACCTCTCACTTCATTCCTTGAAAGATGTTGCCTGGTCATATATAACAGTGGGCGGTTCCAGTTTATCAAGAGGTGCAACACCGGGCATACGGATTGAAATTGCATTACTGGTGATTGCCAGTTTTAATTATGTACGTACCAAAAAGAACAGCATATTCAAAGGAATTGTTGCGGCTGTTTCTATTTACACCATTTTATTCCTGTCGGGTGCAGTGCCTCTTTTACTTGGCTATATTGTAAACACGTTTCACTTACAGTATCAGCCTGATGACCAGAGTACAGTATTGTTATTGTTGATGTTTGATATTTTTCTTTTGTGCATTGCATTCTTTCGTCATTCACCATCGTGCATTTATAAAATATTCAGAACGGTTCCATGGCCTGGAGTTGCATTAGCCATATTATTGGCTTGTATTGGCGCTTACCTGTCTTTAAAAAATTATCCCGGCAACTGGATATTAACACCCACCACGCTATTTTGGTTTCCGCTGCTTCTGGCATGGTGTGTTTTTTTTGCCGCCTATGCCGGCGTACAAAAACTGCAAAGAGGCGAAGCAGATATAAATAGATACAACTTTATAAAAAACGGGTTGGTACTTTTATTGCTCATTGTCAGTTGTATGCTGTCGGCTAAAATATTTTTTTCAACGGCATTGTTATGGGGTCTGCTTTTTCTTTTATACGAACCCCCGCTTGAGCTTAAAAAAATTCCAGTATTGTGTAATGTAGTGGAAGCTATGATATTGACTGCTGCAGCATTTGCAGGCTTTTGCATTTTTAATGCGCCCATGATTGGCTTTCCGGTAATATGGATATTAATAATTTTAACAGCAGGCTTTACCGGCAGCTTTATTATTACCGTATGGCATAAAAAGCAAAAAACTGCTGAAACTGCTGAATAAGAGCTTTCTGGAATAATATTAAAGCAATATCTTTATACAAATTAGCTGCTTACAACTATGATCAACTCCATTTTTACAACACGGTTTAGAATAAAAATTGTTATAACAATTGCAACAATCTTTTTTTCATTTTCAGCCATATCGCAGGTAACTATCTGGGCAGAAAATTTCAATAATGGTTGTGCCTCAAATTGTATTGCCAACACCTGGAATGGCTGGACCATACAGAACAATGTTGGTGGTGTAAGTGGCGGTTCGCCCAACGATTGGTTTGTTAGCTGCGCTGAAGAAGGCATAGCGCCTCCGGGCTGCGGCAGCAGTTGTATTGGCGATGCCAGCTTACATATTGGCGCTGATGCAGGTGCTGGTGGCGACCAGGGAGCAAGCTATAACGAAACGGGTGCTGCCAATGCAACATTCAAGCAGGTTGTTTCTCCTACAATCAGTACTGTAAACAGGCAAACAATTACACTTAAATTTGATTTTATAGCTTATGGAAGCAGCGGCTGTAGTGATGACCGGGCGCAATTATGGTTAAGTACCAATAACGGAGCAACATGGCCTTTGGGTTACACCTTTTGCCTTACCAGTGTTTGTTGTGGAGCCTGCAATGGTTATAGCCAGGGCCAGTGGACTACTTATACTTTAGCTTTGCCAGCAGCTTTTGAGAATAACCCCAATGTAAGAATAGCTTTTCACTGGAGAAATAATGGCAATGGCAGCGGTACAGATCCCTCTGTTGCAATTGATGATATAAAGGTTACGGGTTTATTTCCACTGGCAGCTAATCTGGTAAAGTTTGATGCGGTTAAAGAAGCAGCAAAAGTTAAACTAAGCTGGACAACCAATTCGGAAACCCAGGTTAAACATTACGAAGTTGAACGCTCAACATCAACAGCAGGTTTTGCAAAAATTGCAACCGTTGCTGCAAAAGGAAATCAGCAATCTGGAAATATTAATTATACTGCAAATGATGTCCAGCTTTTTTCGTCTGCTGTATTTTACCGGCTTAAAACAGTTGATAATAACGGAGGATTTAAATATTCCAATATCATCAGGGTTGGTAATAATACGGCTAACTCAGATGATATTACATTGATTGCTGTAAACGGAGGGTTGGGAACTGTTAAGGCTTCATTGTGGTCTGGACAAAGCCAGGACGCAAATTTTTCTCTATATGATATGGAGGGTAAACTGATAAAAGAACTTGGCAAAAAACCAATTATGAAGGGCGAAAACCAATTCTCATTTAATGTGCCACGCCTACCGGTTGCCAATTATATGCTTAAAGTTGAGGTTCCAAAATCGGGAAATAAAAAACCGGTTTCTCTTTCCGGTAAGTTTTATTACAGTAAGTAATACGGGTACAAGCTTTAAAATGATAAAAATGAAAGGATGTCTGCAAAGACATCCTTTCATTTAATAGAAAAAATCAGCATTAATTTCCATTATCTACCGGGTAAATATTATCGGCCATTTTCCATTTGCCTTTTTCTTTTACAAAAGGAACAAAGCTCCAGCTGCGGTCTTTTTCGGAAGCACCGGCATAAAGCTCGCCGCCAATTTTTAAAACAGCTGTGTTGCCGGTAATG
>JAOAUI010000397.1 GCA_030157685.1 Ferruginibacter sp.
TGGTGCATACCAAACTGGATGTGAGGTTTGATTACGACAAATCTTACCTGTATGGAAAGGCCTGGATAACTTTAAAGCCACATTTCTATAATACCGACTCTTTGCTGCTTGATGCAAAAGGAATGGATATTAAAGAAGTGTCTATAATGAAAGGCACTTCAAAATCTAAATTGAAATATGCTTACGATGGAATGGAATTGAGGGTTACACTTGATAAAATGTACAAAGGCGGTGAAAACTACACTGTATATATTGATTACACCAGTAAGCCAAATGAATTAACAGTAAAAGGCAGTGCAGCTATTACCGATGCCAAAGGATTGTATTTTATTAATCCAAAAGGTGAGGATAAAGACAAGCCAACGCAGATATGGACACAGGGCGAAACTGAGGCAAACAGTGTGTGGATGCCTACCATTGATAAACCCAATCAGAAAACAACTGATGAGATTTATATGACCGTTCCTGCAAAATATGTAACTCTCAGCAATGGCTTATTGATCAGCAAGAAGGCAAATGCAGATGGTACAAGAACAGATTACTGGAAAATGGATCTGCCTCATGCACCTTACCTGTTTTTTATGGGTGTGGGTGATTTCTCCATTATTAAAGACAGCTATAAAGGAAAAGAAGTTAGTTATTATGTAGAAAAAGAATACGCTTCTGTAGCACGTGGTATTTTTGGATACACACCTGAGATGATGAAATTTTTCTCAGACAGATTAGGTGTAGAATATCCATGGCAAAAATATTCGCAGATTGTTGGAAGGGATTATGTGAGTGGCGCTATGGAAAATACCACCACCACCTTACACCAGGAAAGTGCTTATCAAAATGCCAGGGAACTGGTTGATGGAATTGGCTGGGAAGGTACTATTGCCCATGAATTATTTCACCACTGGTTTGGAGATCTGGTAACTGCCGAAAGCTGGAGCCACATTACCGTTAATGAATCAATGGCCGATTACAGCCAGACATTGTGGATGGAATACAAGCATGGTAAAGATGCCGGTGATGCAGAAAATCTGCAGGGTTTACAAGCATACTTATCTAACCCCAATGAAAGTAAGAAAAACCTGGTTCGTTTTAATTACGCCGATAAGGAAGATGTATTTGACCTGGTGAGTTATCAAAAAGGTGGCCGTGTACACCATATGCTACGTAACTATGTTGGTGATGATGCCTATTTTAAATCGCTGAATAATTATTTAACAACCAATAAATTTAAACCAGGAGAAGCAGGCCAGATGCGCCTTGCATTTGAAGAAGTTACCGGTAAGGATATGAACTGGTACTGGAACCAATGGTTTTATGGTAGCGGCAATCCGGTTGTAAAGATTGATTACAATTATGAAACGCCGGGCAAAGCGATGGTGATTATTGAGCAAACTCAAAAGACCGATAAGGTTTTTCGTTTACCATTAGCTATTGATGTTTACAACGGCGCTAATAAAAAAAGATACAATGTGTGGGTTGAGAATAAAATTGATACGTTCAGTTTCAATTATTCACAAAAGCCTGATCTGATAAATGTTGATGCTGATAAAGTGATGCTTTGGGTTAAAACGGATAACAAGACTGCCGAAAATTATGTACACCAGAGTAAATATGCACCGCTCTATTTAGACAGAAAAGAAGCGCTTGATTATTTTGCAAAAAAGGGAATGCCTGAACTGGCAAATGGTTTAACCGATAAGTTTGCACCATTAAGAAGGAGTACCATTACCAAACTGGAAGCATCAAAAATTGCAGAAGATGCAAAAGTGATAGAAGGAATTGAAAAAATTGCCAATACAGATAAGGACAGAAAAACAAAAGCAACAGCTATTGCTTACCTGGCCAAAACCAGCAATGCTAAATACAAAGCTCTTTACGAAAGCAATATTAATGACAGCAGCTATTCCGTAGCCGGTGCGGCTTTGGAAGGATTGATTGGCCTGGAACCAGCCAAAGGTTACGAGCTTGCAAAAAAATACAGCAAAGATGCCAAAGGCGACCTGGGAGCTGTAGTTAATGATGTAATTATTAAAGAAGGTACCGAAGCTGATTTTGATTTTATTACAAAACGCTTTGATGATATGCCTTTAAGCCAGGAGAAGTTAGGAGCTGTAGGAACTTTCTCGGCTTATCTTGAAAAAGTACAAAACATTGCCAATGTTAAAAAAGGAATTGATGCCATACTCAAATTCCGAAACGCAGTACCTGAGCAATTCAGAAGTTTTGTTGACCCGATGATTATGGGCGGATTAAATAAACTGGGTAAAGCAAAAGGAAAAGAAATTGAAGATTATATAAGCAATGGAATGAAGTAAAGAGAAATCCCACCAAATAAAAATGCCTCCGATTGGAGGCATTTTTATTTATATCAGTTTTATTATTAC
>JAOAUI010000398.1 GCA_030157685.1 Ferruginibacter sp.
TTAAGATTAACTGAGAGAAAAAAGAAATCCTGCATCAAAAACATTATCAATTATCCCTGTCTCGGCGACAGGCAGGGATAATTAAATTATCCATTCACTCTCTTATTCTACAGTAACTGATTTGGCCAGGTTCCTAGGTTTATCTACATCCACACCTTTGGCAATACCCACATAGTAACTTAACAGTTGCATGGGTATCGTGCTCAGCATGGGTGCAATAATTTCATCGGCTTCAGGTATGTAAAATACATCATCAGCCATACCGGGAATTATCTCATCGCCCTCGGTAATTACAGCAATCACTTTTCCTTTACGGGCTTTTATCTCCTGTATATTGCTTACAATTTTTTCGTGGTACGAATCTTTGGTAGCAATAAATACGACCGGTAAATTTTCATCAACCAAAGCAATGGGGCCGTGTTTCATTTCTGCAGCCGGATAACCTTCGGCATGTATATAAGAGATCTCTTTTAATTTTAAAGCACCTTCCAATGCAATGGGGAAATTATAACCTCGGCCCAGGTACAATGCATCAGAGGCACCTTTGTACTTTAAGGCAATTGCTTTCAGCGCATCGGCATTTTTTAAAATGGCATTTACTTTTTCAGGAACAGCATCTAACTCAAGCAATAAATTTTTATATCGTTCATCACTAATGGTCCCTTTTTCTTTCGCAATTTTTAGTGCCATCATGATCAGTACTGCCAGCTGGCCTGTAAATGCTTTGGTAGATGCTACGCCAATCTCAGGGCCGGCATGGGTATAAGCGCCACCATCGCTGATACGGGCAATGGATGAACCAACCACATTCACCACGCCAAAAATAATAGCGCCGTTTTCTTTGGCTCTTTCAATGGCAACTAAAGTATCAGCAGTTTCACCACTTTGCGAAATGGCAACAATAATATCGCCTTTGTTTACAATTGGGTTGCGGTACCTGAACTCGGATGCATATTCAACCTCAACCGGAATACGGCAAAGTTCTTCAATGATATATTCGGCTAAAAGCGCCGCATGCCAGCTGGTGCCACAGGCAACCATGATGATACGCTGGGCATTTTTAAAATGCTCAATATTATTTTGAATACCACTCATGGTAATAGTACCGGCAGTTGCATCCAGTCTTCCTCTTAAGCAATCATGAATGGTGCTTGGCTGTTCAAAAATTTCCTTCAGCATAAAATGATCGTAACCGCCTTTTTCAATTTCGGCCAGTTCCATATCAAGCTTGGTAACAAAGGGAGTAATTTTTTCGTTGCCCAGGTTTTTCAATATCAATTCATTGGGCCTTACAATGGCCAGTTCATAATCATTTACATAAACCACTTCCTTGGTGTACTCCAGCATGGGCGATGCATCGGAGCCTAAAAAATGTTCGCCTTTGCCAACACCAATCACCAGCGGACTTCCCTTACGTGCTGCAATAATGGTATCCGGGCTATCTGCATCCAGTAACAAAATAACATAAGCACCGGTTACTCTTTTTAATGCAACCCTCACAGCTTCTTCCAGGTCGCATTGGTTATTCTCTTTAATGTCTTCAATAAAATTCAACAGCACTTCGGTATCGGTATCGCTTGTAAAAACATAACCTTTATTGCCCAGTTCTTTTTTTAGCTGGGCATAATTTTCAATAATGCCATTGTGTATCATGGCCAATTTGCCGCTGGCCGAAGTATGCGGATGGGCATTCCTGTCGCTGGGTTCTCCATGCGTGGCCCAGCGGGTATGGCCAATGCCGGTATGTGCGTGCAGGTCTTTTCCTAAAATGGATTCTTCCAGTTCTGCAACGCGGCCTTTCTTTTTGTACACTTTTAAACCGCTGTTTAGTAAAGCCACACCGGTACTGTCATAACCCCGGTATTCCAGTCTTTTTAAACCGGTAATTACAATCGGGTAAGCTTCTTTTGGGCCTGTATAACCAACAATTCCACACATATAATGATGTTTTATTTTTTTTGGTGCCCGGCGTCAATAATTCTATTAAGCTTCATTGGCGTCGCACTCTTGTACCATATCGCTATACTGAACATTTATTGTAGCGGTTGGTAAAACCTATCGTGCAATTTAGCAAAAATGTATTCATTTAAGCATTTTGCAAACTAAACTTGTATGTATTTTCAGTCTATTAACTTAAATTGAATAACCAAAATTGCAGGTATGAAATATTTATTCATTTTTTTAGCCCTTGTTGCTTTTCAAAATAGTGCAACTGCACAGCAGGAGCCAGCTGTTACCAAAATTTTTATTGTTCGCCATGCTGAAAAGGAAACTGGCAAAGACCCCTTATTAACCCCAGCTGGTAATGCCCGTGCCGGCGATCTGATGCGGGCATTGCAAAATGAGGGCATTCAAAAAATTTATGTAAGCCAGT
>JAOAUI010000399.1 GCA_030157685.1 Ferruginibacter sp.
GAGTGGCATCATCTGATATGTCGCAAATATCATCTGGATTGGGCCTTGCAAAAAGGCTAGTCTCTATAGTCAGTACCGGTACAGCCGGACAGTACAATGTTACCTACGATGTGGTTATTAAAAATTACGGTACAACAAGTCTTACCAATTTGCAGGTATATGATAGTTTGAGTAAAATTAATGGCGCTGGTAACCTATCCAATGTTACTACCACCATGCTTACCATACCGCCACCGCCGGGTATAGCTTTAAACCCGGCATTTAATGGGGTAACCGATGCAAGGTTACTGCAACTGGCCGGCCAGAATTTACCCAATTACCCGGTTGACAGCAGCAGTTTTACCATCCGGATAAATTGCAGAATTTCAAATGTGCAGCAGGGTGTGGTATATTATAACAGTGCTGTAGGATTTGCAACCGGGTACAAAGGCGTTGCTTTAAGAGATTCATCAACCAATGGCAGCGTACCCGACCTTAATCAGAATGATAAACCCGATGATGTTGGTGAAGGTACACCAACCCCGTTTTTAATAGCTGTTGATCCGATAAACAGCGCATGTAGTGTACTTACGGCAGTTTTGTATTCAGAAAATTTTGGTACAGGCGCAATAGGTGGCTCTGGGCTTTTGGCCACATTACCCACAGCACCAAACACAACCAGCAGTACCTATACCGGTACTTCAGTACAGCCAATTGCAAAAAATACATTTGCAATAACCGAAAATGCAATAAATGCAGATTTAACAAACTTTGCTTCCTTAACCGATCATAGCGGCGGAGGAAGAATGCTTGTAGTAAATGGAGATGCACCACCAAGAATTATTTTCAGAGATACTTTACCTACCTCTTGCCCCGGAAGACAATATTCGTTTTCTTTTTGGGCTGCATTTCCTTATAATGCCACTTATCAATCTGCATGTGATGCGTTGGGAGGATTCAGGTATCCTAAATTTAAAATTCAATTCAGAGATATAACTACAGGTTTAACAGCAGTAGAAGATACTACAACTAATATAACAATCAATAACAGCTGGACACAATTTGGTTATCGCTGGACCATGCCAATAGGCTACTCCAATTTAATATTAGAACTTGTGAACTATGCACCCGGAGGATGTGGAAATGATTTTGTTATTGATGATATTGTTTATGGCAGTTGCGATGCGTTACCAGTTGTAAATACCAGTTCCCTAACAGGATGTTTGGGTGATAGTGTGCGTTTTGTTGGAAGTTTGGCAGATTCTTTGGTGTTGCCGGGCCCAAAAGATCACCAGTGGCAGATAGCCCCGGCACTAATAGGGCCATGGGTAGATATACCCGGAGCAACTTCACCCTCTTACCTTATTTATCCGATTGTAGCAGCCGATACAGGTAAATTTTACAGGCTAATTGTGGCGGCACAAGGTAGTATTGCCATTCCAATTTGTCGCTCTACTTCACCAGGTGTAAAGCTAAATGGCCAAACAGCATCTGTAGCTGCAACATCGGCAGACCGAAATAAAAATAATGTTTGCCCCGGTATTTCTGTAAAAGTTTACCGAACAGGAGGAACATTGGGAGTAGGTGCCAGTTGGCAATGGTACACAGGAAGCCCGGGTGGTACATTAGTGGGTACCGGCGATACCCTTACCATAATAGCACCAACTGTAAATACCACCTATTATGTACGGGCAGAAGGAACCTGCAATACAACTCCGGCACAGTCAGTTACGCTGAATATCAGTTGTGATATAGATAAAGATGATGACGGGATCCCTGATTTTGTAGAAAGCAATATGGCGGCAGCATTCTTAGATGTGCCTGCAAATGGAATCATAAATGCTTACGATCCTTTAACTGTTGGTTTTATAGACAATAATAATGACTTTGTAAATGATAATTACCAGGCCGACGGAGATATCGATAACGATCTTATTCCTAATTACCTGGATGCTACTTTCCCGGGACGTGTAGATACCAACCTGGATGGAGTAGATGACAACTTTGACAGAGACCTGGATGGCATAATCAATATGCGTGACCTGGACAGTGATAATGATGGTATACCCGATGTGGTGGAAGCATACGGGGTAGATACTAATGGTGATGCAAGAATTGATTACTACCTTATTGATAATGATGGAGATGGTTTATCAGATAGTGTAGACACCCGTATTATTGCGGCTGATGGAGCCTATAATACCGGTATTGGTTTGGCACTGCCTAATTTAGATGGGGACGTAGCACCTAACTTCCTTGACCTGGACAGTGATAATGATGGCATACCTGATATAGTTGAAGTAGCGGCGCCTGATGCAAATAACAATGGCAGGGTGGATGGCTTTACCGATGCAAACCTAGATGGATTGCACGATACATATATCAATTTCGGAGCTCTGTTAATAACAGGAGCAGACTTAATTGCACCCTTTGGTCGTGCCGATGACTGGCCCAATAAAAACCTGGACAGAGATTTGAGACCCAATGCTTATGATATGGATAGTGATGGAGATGGCATTGTGGATGTGATTGAAGCAGGGTTGCCCGATGCAAACCTGAATGGTATTGTTGATGGCGTGATTGGTGCCAATGGATGGTCAACTACAGTGTCGGTTATGCCTGCATTAAATTTGCGTAATACAGATGCTGTTGGTAATTTTGATTTCCTGGATATTGATTCTGACGAAGACGGTATACCGGATAATATAGAAGGCATAGCAACAGCAGCTTATGCAATGCCAACATTAACGGATGCTGATGGCGATGGCCTGATGCTTCCATATGATAACCAGCCTGCAGCTTTTGGCGGTACGGGTATAACCCCTTATGATCATGATTTAGATGCCACACCTGATTACCGTGATCTGGATACTGATGCAGATGGCCTGGGTGACCGTGTGGAAGGAAACGATTATAACCTGAATGGAATACCGGATGATAATGTTACACCTACAGGAATTGATACAGATGGCGATGGCCTCGACAACCGTTATGATTCTTTAAATTCAGTTACCAATATAAAAGGAACTTCTTATAGATTGGGTAATGGTGGTTCTTTTACCGGTGATGCAGCTCCGGGATCGAGAACAACTGTTCAAAGAACATTAATACCACAAACCAACCGTGACTGGCGGTATGTAGGCTTTGTATTACCAGTTAGGTTCTTAAAACTTACAGGGCTTTTACAGGCCAATAAAGTGTTGCTTAACTGGGTTGTAATTGCCGACAAAGAGGTTGATCATTTTGAAGTAGAGCGAAGTACTGATAACAGAAATTACTTAAAAACCGGTACTGTTACCAAACTCATTAAGCTAAATGAAACAGAAAATCTTTCATTTACTGATGATGTAACCAATGTGACTACAGAAATAATTTATTACCGTATTAAGGTAATAGGTAAGGCTGGCGAAATACAGTACAGCAATATACTTGTCATAAGAAAACAACAAACAAAAAGCCAGTTAACCATTACACCTAACCCGGCACAAGATTTTGTTTCTATTACATTCTTTGCCGAAAAACAATCTGAAGTAATCATTCGTATTATTGATAAAGCCGGCAGAACAATGATGCTGAAAACCCAAAATGTAAATAAGGGTAATAATACATTGTATTTGTCTGAATTAAATAAATACAGCAATGGAGTGTATATTGTACAGGTGTTTGTAAATAATGAAATATTAAATGAAAGGCTTGTTTTAATAAATTAAAACAACAATACAAAATGCTTTTAAACTGCCTTTTCCGTTAACGAAAAAGGCAGTTTAATTTTGTTGTATAATAACCTGAAAATAGCAGCAAATGCCCTGGTAAATTAATTTAATTTTTTGCGAATATTATATTAATGATTTTACTATAAACCTCGTTTTTGTTTTTAACTCACTAACAAATATTTTTCAATTGATAATATAAATGTAAAACAGCTTAAACATACAGCAATTTCAGGCATGGCGATTTTTATGCAGGCATTTCGTTTCAATGGAATTATTCAAAGGTTCAATAACCTTAGTAAGAAAAATACACGGGCTCTAAACCAATTTTACTACAACATTCCACCATTTTCACCGGGCATTTGTAAGTTTTTTTCTATAAAACGATACGCAGTAGTTCTACTGTTGATAAGTAATTCAAAAAAAAAATACTGGCTGAGGCATCCGTTCTGCTTAAAAATATATTTATGTAACAGCCCGGTCTTTTTAAGACAACCAACCCTTCGGGTATATTTGTAAATGATTGTGGTTGTGTATGTTTCAGCTCCTAAATCCGAAACAGGCAGATAAAACTGTTTAACCAAATACATGGCATCCGCCCCTTCTTTAACAGGAGGGGCGGACTTCGTTTTATACATAGTGTGTTTACGAATTAAGTTTATATCTGATTTAAGTTGTAATAATTTTAAAAAAAACCACGTTTGTAATTATATGGAATGATTTCTAAAAACAACAAAAATTGTAAACAGCCCTAATGTTTCAATGTTTTTGTAGTACAATATGGGGTAACGCTGTAGCATTTTTATTGCAAAATCTAAAGCATCACTATTTATGAAAACTGTTTACGTAATACTTACTGCTTTATTAATTTTTGTATCTGTTCAGGTCAGTTCAAAAAAACTAACCCGTACAAACATTATTACACCTGCCGCCCTGAAAAGCTTTCCCGAAATTTGCAGCTGCAATACGAATGAAAATTTTTCAACTCCACCACCACCAGTATTAACCAGGGGGCCATACCTGCAGGTGGGTACACAAACAAGTATCATCATCCGATGGAGAACCGATATTGCTGAAAACTCCCGGGTAAGATGGGGAACCGTTTTTGGTACCTATCCCAATACGGTTGACTCTGCAACGTCCACAACAGAACATATTGTACAGATCAGCGGATTAACTGCCGATACTAAATATTGGTACACCATTGGCAGCAGTACACAAACACTGCAGGCGACCAATACCAATTATTTTTTAACCCTGCCACTATCAAACACCACACGTAAACTTCGTTTTTTAGCCTTAGGCGATTGTGGTAACAATTCTGCCAACCAGGTAAACGTAAAAAATACTTTCATCAATTATATTGGCTCAAACGATATAGATGCCATGCTTTTACTGGGCGATAATGCCTACACCACAGGAACAGATGCTGAATTTCAAACAAACTTTTTCAATATTTATAAAGATGATCTTTTAAAATATTACAAGTTATACCCTGCACCCGGCAATCACGATTATGGAAACAGTGCAGCCAATACCGGCAAAACCGGCTCTACACCTGCGCTTAGTATGCCCTATCATTTAAATTTTTCTGTTCCATCTGCGGGGCAAAACGGAGGTGTAGCTTCCAACGTTAAAAATTATTATTCTTATAATATAGGCGATGTGCATTTTATTTCACTGGATTCATATGGTAAAGATGATGGCAATACAACAAAAATGTACGACACATCCGGTGCACAGGCAACCTGGTTAAAAGCAGACCTGGCAGCTAATACAAAGAAATGGACCATTGCTTATTTTCATCACCCGCCATACACCAAAACCAGCCACAGTTCTGATTATAACGGCGGTGCCGGCGAGCTGGACCTGGTGGCGATCAGAGAAAGATTTGTGCGTATACTGGAACGTAATGGTGTAGACCTGATCTTGTGCGGCCATTCGCACGGGTACGAAAGAAGTTATCTTTTAAAGAACTTTTACAACACTTATGCAAGCCCATTGGAAGATGTAAATTTTAATGCAGTTACGCATACTGCAACCGGCAATACACAAAACGGAAAGTATGATGGCACTGCCAATGCATGTGCCTTTGCCTATAATTCGGGTAAATACAATCATGGTAGTGTGTATGTGGTTTCAGGTTCTGCAGGGCAGGTAAGCAATGCATCGCAGGCTCCGGGTTATCCTCAAAACTGTATGTATTATTCTTATGTTGATGTAAATAACGGGGGCTGTTTGTATTTTGAAATTGACAGTAACCGCCTGGATGTAAAATTCGTTTCATACACAACCGCTCCTACACCAATTATCCGTGACCAGTTTACCATCTTTAAAGACGTAAACAAAACACAAAACATCAATGCGGTTTTAAACAACCCAATTACACTCACAGCTTCGTGGAAAGGAAATTATTACTGGCCAAACAATGGTGGCGCAACTACGCAAAGTGTTACCATTAATAATTCAACTATAGGTGTGTTTAATTACACAGTAAGCGATGCCAGCGGCAGCAGTTGTATACAGGATGCGTTCAACGTTTCTGTGTTTACTTCACTGCCTGTAACGGTCAGTTCATTTAATGCAACTTTAAATAAAGATAAAGTACTGCTTAACTGGAGCACATCCCAGGAAAGTAATAATAAATATTTTACCATTGAAAAATCAGGTGATGGAACCAACTTTGGTTTTTTAGGAAAAGTAGACGGAGCAGGCACTTCAGCAGTAAACCACAACTACCGGCTGGTTGATTACGCACCCTGGGAAGGATCCAATTATTACCGCTTATCGCAAACAAATTCCGATGGCAGTATTCATTACCATGAAATAAAAAGGGTTGATTATAAAAACAATAAAAACTTTAATGCCGTCATCCTTAATAATGGAAACGGGCATCTAGGCATTGTAATAAAAACCACCCGGTCTTCCAACATACAGTTTAAAGTTGTGGATATGCTTGGAAAGGAAATTTTAGATGATTCCTTTTTTGTAGGCAGCGATGGGGTAATTAAAAGTATCAATTTAAAAACAGGTGTTTATATAATTGTTGTAACCAATGATAGAGGAGAGCGAATCAGTAATAAGGTAGTTGTACAATAATTAATGTTTTTAACAGGTCCAGTATTTTAGGAGGATAATATTTTTATTATTCTGAGAAGAACAGCGAAATCCGTACAATGAAAAAACTATTATGCATACTAACTGTATTGCTGTTATTTGCCTGCGGCGCAGGAGCACAAATAATAAGGCCATTTACAGCCAGGTATTATAATCCTTCTGTAAAAGGAAATATAGTTTATGTATCAAACAGTATCATCTCTACTTCAGGTATTGGGGCCGGCAACCCCGGTACAGGTGAACCTCCGCCTGCAGGAACGAGTAAAGACAACACAGGCACCGGAATAAATATTGATGTAGATAATCCTGCCCCAACAATAAAATTACCTTTTGGAAGTGTGTGGAATTATCATGCACAAAATGCCGCACCGGCAAATAACCCGGCACTTACCGATTGGAAACAACCTGCATATATATTACCTGCAACCTGGAATGTAGGTGCAGCACCGGTTGCAGGCCCGGGCAAATATGGTTATAGTTCCGGACAGGTAACCTGTATACCCAGCGGCCGTGTTCCAATTTGTGCACCCACCGCCGGAAATAAGTATACAGCTTATTACTTTAGAAACACAGTAACTTTTACTGCTCTCGAACTTTCAACTACATTTTATGCCATTCAGCTTAATTTATTAAGAAATGATGGTATAGTAGTTTATGTAAATGGCGTAGAAAGAATAAGGGATAATATGCCCGGAGGAGGGGTTGTGTATGGAACACTTGCAGCTGCAAATATTGCACCGGGTGCTGCCGAAGCTGTAAGCTATAATTTAAGCCCTGCATTTTTTTCAGCAGGGGCAAATACCATAGCTGTGGAAGTCCACTTAAGGGCAACTAATTCTGCAGATATGTCTTTTGATATGCAGGTATTGGGCCTGGACAATAACGGAACCTTCAACTCTTCTTCTGCCGATCTTAGCCTGCCTGCATGTTCGCAGGTATTGTTTGCAGGATTGTATTGGGGAGCAGACCAGGGAACATCCGGCACAGACAGCACCTGGATAACAGCAGGCTATAACACCATAAAATTAAAAATACCGGGAGCATCATCTTACACTACCCTTACTTCAACACAAACCAACAACCATAGTGCAGCTTATTCACCGGGTTTACCGCATACGGGATACTTGTGTTTTAAAGATATCACCTCCCTCATCAATACTTTAAATGCCAACGGCACTTATACGGCAGGCAATGTGCTTGGCCCCATAGGTATTACCAATAGTTGCGGCGGCTGGACAATTGTAATTGCTTATGCCAACTCTACACTTCAGCCACGAAACCTTACCGTATTTGATGGCAGTGTTGTTATTAACCAGGGAGATCCTCCGGTAGACGTAAATATCAGCGGATTTTTAACACCTCCTGCGGGGCCGGTAAGTTGCGAATTGGGCGCT
Source organism: Ferruginibacter sp. (assembly GCA_030157685.1). Taxonomy (GTDB): domain Bacteria; phylum Bacteroidota; class Bacteroidia; order Chitinophagales; family Chitinophagaceae; genus Ferruginibacter. The sequence goes on from JAOAUI010000399.1 coordinate 8,201, forward strand.
GTAGTTTATGATGGTGACAGGGGCTCAACAGATTCCTTTGCCTTTAAACAAAACGGGGCAGCAGCATTTTATAACCTGGCAAATGTAGCTGTACCGCTTAATGGTGCTGCAGATGCCTGGAACAGTAAAATATCTTACAAAGGTGTTGTTGTTACTACCCGTAATCCGGCTTTTCAAAATACATTGGGTTACGATGCGCCGATATTTGATCTTCCGAATACCGGAAATACACAGCTGAGTAATAACCAGACCGGCGCAACGGTTCGTTTCTCATCGCCCGGCGAAAATTATTTTGTACATGTACTTACCACTTCCATTTCTCAATATAACCCAACTTTTGCGTTTGATAAAACAGCAACAGATGTTAATGGCGGCCTACTTGCGCCTGGAGACGTTTTGCGATACCAGATCAATTACAATAATACCGGTAACGACTCCAGTACCAACACAATCATTTATGATAATATTCCTTTAGGATCAACTTATTTACCAGGCTCATTAAAAATAAATGGTGTTGCAAAAACAGATGCATCGGGTGATGACCAGGCAGAATATGTTTTTGCTTTAAACCGTGTTGTGCTGCGTGTTGGAACAGGAGCCGGTGCAGTAACAGGTGGTAATATTGGCCCGGGTGTTTCGGGCAATATTCAGTTTGATGTTATTACAGCTTCTTCCTGCGATGTACTTGCCTGTTCGGGTTCTTTAAGAAATGAGGCCAGGATAAGTTATAACGGTAAAAGATCGGGATCAGTTTTATACGATTCAAGTGGAGTCAGTACGGCCGGTTGTATTGTAAAAGGGCCGGTAATTTCCCCGGTCACAGGTTCATGTTTTAGTCCAAAAGATACATTGCTGGTGGTGCATTGTCCGGTATTAAGTATTACACTGCCCTGGGTACGATTTGCAGGATATACTTTTTATTCAGCCAAGCCTTTTATTCCGGCAAATATTTATAATCCACTAACCCCGGTTACTACGTCAGGAATTTACTGGGCTTATTTTAATAATGGTGTTGGCTGTTCTGATACTGTAAGAATACAGGCGATCATTACACAGTGTCCGGATATTGATGATGATGATGATGGCATACCGGATTATGTAGAATTTAATAATCCGCTGGCGCTGCAGGATCAAAACAGCAACGGCATTCCAAACTGGAATGATCCATCTTATACCGGGTTTGTTGATTTTAACAGCGACAATTACAATGATAATTTTGATTGGGGAGCCGATTCGGATAATGATGGTATTCCCAATTTTCAGGATACCAATTTCTGGATTGCCTGGCTTGATGTAAATGCGGATGGTGTAAATGATAATAGTGATAAAGACCTGGATGGATTGCCCAATCAATACGACAGGGATAGTGATAATGACGGTATACCAGATGTGGTGGAATCGTATGGTGTGGATACAAATGGCGATGGAATTATTGATAATTATACCGAAACAGATTTTGATGGGTTTTCTCAGAATGTAGATGCCAATAATACCGGTGTAAATAATTCTGGTATTGGTTTGGGAGCACCCGATTTTGATGGCGATGGCATTCCCAATTACCTGGACCTGGATAGTGATAACGATGGAATTCCCGATGCTGTAGAAGTTGATGCTCCGGATGTAAATAACGATGGTAAACCGGATGGCTTAGTTGATAACAATGGCAATGGATTACATGACAGTTACGAACTGGCAAGTGGATTATTGTTTACCGGTGTTGATGTTAGCCCGGTTGATGGCAGGGCAGATAATTATCCTTTTAAAAATAAGGACCGTGATTTCAGGCCCAATGCTTACGACCTGGACAGTGATGCCGATGGTATTGCAGATGTTATTGAAGCTGGTTTTCCGGATGCGAATTTTAATGGTATTGTTGATGGGCCAATTGCTTCTAATGGATGGGCAACTGTTATATCTTCATTACCGGCATTAAATTTACGGTTTACCGATGCGGATCCTTATCCCGATTACCTGGATATTGATGCAGATGATGATGGTATACCGGATAATATAGAAGGTCAATCAACCGCAGGCTATTTACTACCTGGTACTACAGATACCGATGGCGACGGAATTGTAAATACCTACGATAATTTCGTGGGCTTTGGAGGCTCAGGTATTTTTGTGTACGACCTTGATCTGGATGCTACACCTGATTACCGGGATGCTGATACCGATGCTGATGGCCTGGGAGATATTGTTGAAGGCAATGATTTTAACCTGAATG
>JAOAUI010000400.1 GCA_030157685.1 Ferruginibacter sp.
TTGGGATAATGCTGTGCCTCCAGGCAAAGCCCGGCATATTGAATAAAAGAAGACCTGGTGTTATTGCTTTCGTTATCATAATGAAGAGCATTGCCTGCATAGAACTGTACAGCTGGCTCTGTAGTAAACATTTCCATAAACCGCCCACTTACCGGATCAAACAATTCAGCTGCTTTACCAATATCGCAATTCAATATCATGTTATGATCATAGCCTCCAGCGGGCTTAATATCTTTTCCTACGGCTTTAGTATTGCTAAAATCCATGGGTGTGTTTTTTAAAAAAGCTAATTGCCCGGTGGGTACTAAATTTTCATCAGCTTCGGTGTATTGATTGGCAAAGATGGTTAACTCATGATTTAAAATAGTAGGTTCTTTTCCTGCAGATAAATTAAAATAACAATGGTTGGTTAAATTAACCGGTGTTGGTTTGTCGGTATGTGCTGTGTAATCCATTATTAATTCATTGTCAGTAGTAACCTTGTAAATCAATTCGATATTTACATTGCCCGGAAAACCTTCTTCGCCGTCTTTACTTAGATAGGTAAGTTTTAAACTGCAGTCATCCTGTTCTTCAATATCCCACCAAACTTTGTCGAAGCCTTTAATACCGCCATGCAGGCAGAAATATTTATGACTGCTTGCCAGCTGATATTCCTTTCCATCCAACATGAATTTTGAATTGCCAATTCGGTTGGCATAGCGGCCAACGGCACATCCATGAAATTGATGACCGTTCTGTATATAGCCATCAAGCGAATCAAACCCAAGTATCACATTACCTGCAATTCCTTCTTTATCCGGAGTAATAATTTGAGTGATGGTGGCTCCGTAATTAATTACAGTAACCTGCATACCTGTTTCATTGCTGATGGTAAATGCAGTAACTGGTTTATTTTCAACATTGCCAAAGCTTGTTTTTGTAATACCTTTTTTCATCTGGCAGATTTGTTTTTTTATTTAGGTAGAAATGAAAATATTTTTAACCGCCACATTTCACTGTTCCGTTTTCTATGGAAACCGCATATACCGACAATGTAAGATCCATTTCTTTTTTGTATGCAGTGCTGATCTGCTCAACCAGTTTGTCAACCACATCTTCTTTTATTAAATTAATGGTGCAACCGCCAAAACCACCACCAACCATTCTGGCACCGGCCACGTCTTCATTATTCTTTACGTAGTCAACCAAAAAATCAAGTTCCCTGCAACTTACTTCATAATCGTATTGCAAGCCATGATGTGTTTCAAACATCTTTTTACCAAGCGCTCTTACATCACTTTTTTTCAAGTCATCGCAGGCACCCAGTAATCTTTGATTTTCCTGTATCACATATTTACACCTTTTAAAAATAAGGGAATCAACGCCGGCAACATAATCTTTCAGCATTGCCATGCTTACATCTCTTAAACTGTTTACACCGGGATGATTTTGGGCAATTATGGAAACACCTTCTTCGCATTGTTTTCTCCTGGTATTATATTCAGATGAAGCCAGGTTGTGTTTTACATTGGTATTGAATAAAACAATTTTGTACCCGGCAAGATGAATGGGTACATATTCATATTCCAATGAACGGCAATCCAGTTTTATGGCATTATCTTTTTTGCCAAACATACTTGCAAACTGATCCATAATACCGCAGTTAACACCGGCAAAAACATGCTCTGCTTTTTGAGCAAGCGGCACCATCTGCATACGGCTTAACCCCAGTTCAAAAATTTCATTCAATGCAAAAACTACGGCACATTCCACAGCCGCAGAAGAGGAGAGGCCTGCGCCAATAGGTATATCACCATCAATCACCAGGTTAAAACCGCCTATGCTATGGCCTTTCTTTTGTAACTGATCAACCACACCCAAAATATAATTGGGCCATTGAATGGTTCCAGGTTTTATATTGTCAGTATCTGTTGTAAAGCTCTCATTAAAATCTCCGGCAAACAGGTTTATCTGTTTATCTGTTCTCTTAGAGATGGCAACATAAATACTTTTATCAATGGCTGCGGGCAAAACAAAACCTTCGTTATAGTCTGTGTGTTCGCCCAGTATATTTATTCTGCCTGGCGAACGGAATACAATTGGCTGCTCTGCAAATTTTTCAGTGAAAACAGCAATTATTTTTTCTAACATCAATATGATTTTAAATTAAGGTATTGTATTTATTTCTTTAAATATTTATTACTGATCTCATCATAAATTAAAAGTAATTCATTTGCTTTTCCATTGCTGTCGAAAAATCGTTCCCAGGTACTCAATGGTTCCCAGATACAGCTTCCTTTGCCCCGGCTATTGGCCACATTAAATGATAATTCGTTCACTTCTTTTTTTACATGAGAGTATTCAACCACAA
>JAOAUI010000401.1 GCA_030157685.1 Ferruginibacter sp.
AAAACAACAAGAATGACATTTGAGAATAGTTTAGATTTTGCCAAACAATTAGATGCTGCTGATCCATTAAAAGATTTTCGTTCTAAATTTTACATCCCCATCATCAACGGAAATGAATGCATTTACCTTACCGGCAACTCCCTGGGCCTGCAGCCCAAAACTACGCAGGATTATGTACTGAACGAACTGGAAGACTGGGCCAGTTTTGGTGTAGAAGGACATTTTCATGCAAGGCAACCCTGGTTCAGCTATCATGAAATGTTCCCACAACTGCTTACCAAAATAGTTGGTGCCTTGCCCGAAGAAATTGTGGTGATGAATCAATTAACCGTGAACCTGCATTTACTGATGGCAAGTTTTTATCAGCCCAATAAAGAAAGGTTTAAGATCATCTGCGAAGCAAAAGCATTTCCTTCAGATCAATACGCATTGGAAACACAGGCCAGGTTTCATGGATTAAATCCTGATGAAGTCATCATTGAAGTTGCACCCAGGGATGGTGAACATACGATCAGAACAGAAGATATTCTTGCAACCATAAAATATTATAGCAATCAAACTGCATTGGTGATTTTTGGCGGCGTAAATTATTACAGCGGCCAGGTTTTCGATATGAAAACAATTACCGAAGCTGCTCATGAAGCCGGCGCATATTGTGGTTTTGATCTGGCACATGCTGCAGGCAATATTAAATTGCATCTGCACGATTGGGATGTTGACTTTGCCTGCTGGTGCAGTTATAAATATTTAAATAGTGGTCCGGGTGGTGTTGCAGGGGCTTTCATCAATAAAAAACACACGGTTAATACAGCGTTACCCAGGTTAGCTGGATGGTGGGGTTACGAAAAAGCAACCCGCTTTCAAATGGATAAAGGTTTTAAACCCATTGCCACCGCAGAAGGCTGGCAACTGAGCAATGCACCGGTATTAAGCATGGCTGCACATAAAGCTGCGCTGGATATTTTTGAAGAAGCAGGAATTGAAAATTTAATTACCAAAGGCCAACAGCTAAGCGACTATTTATTTTTTATCATTGAAGAGCTGAATGTTGCATCTTCAGAAAAAAAGATAGAGATCATCACACCAAAAGAAAATAAAGGTTGCCAGGTTTCTATGCTGATGCTACAAAAAGGAAAAGAAGTTTTTGATGCATTAAAACAAAATGGTGTGCTGGCCGATTGGCGTGAACCAAACGTAATAAGAGTTGCGCCCGTGCCTATGTACAACAGTTTTGAAGATGTGTGGAAATTTGGAGAAATTGTAAAGCTTATCTTAAATCATAAATAATGGAAAAGAAGAACACAGTTATAATTGGCGCAGGCCTGGTAGGCTCGTTACTCTCCATCTATTTATCCAAAAGAGGATATAAAGTAAAAATTTACGAACGCCGTTCCGATATGCGCAAACAGGATATGATTGCCGGCCGTTCCATTAATCTTGCATTGAGCGACCGTGGCATTAAATCTTTGGAAGAAGTTGGGCTGATGGATGAGATCAGGAAAATATGCATTCCCATGCATGGCAGGTTTATGCACAATGCAGATGGCAGCACGGCATACCAGCCTTATGGAAAAGAGGGTCAATACATTAATTCAGTATCAAGAGGCGAATTGAATTGCAGGTTGATGGACCTGGCAGAAGAAAACGGCGTGCAGATCAAGTTCAACGAAAAATGCAACAGCATTGACTGGAAGGAAAATAAAATTGATTTTGAAAAAACCGATTCTCCTCAATCAGAAAAAGTAAAAGCAGACCTGATCTTTGGCAGTGACGGTGCATATTCTGCCGCCAGGTTAACCCACCAGTTGCAACACGACCGGTTTCAATACAGCCAATATTTTATTGACTTTGGTTACAAAGAATTAAACATTCCTGCCGGAGAGAACGGGGCATTTATGCTGGAGAAAAATGCATTGCACATTTGGCCACGTGGCAATTTTATGATGATTGCGCTGCCCAATATTGACGGTAGTTTCACCTGCACGCTTTTCTTTCCATTTGAAGGTGAAACCTCTTTTGCAAGCCTGGATACAAAAGAAGAATTAAAAGCATTTTTCGAAAAGACTTTTACCGATGCTGTACCGCTGATGCCAACCTTAACAGACGATTTTTTTAATAACCCAACATCTTCCCTGGTTACTGTAAAATGTTTTCCCTGGATACGGGAAGATAAATTTGCCTTGATCGGCGATGCAGCCCATGCCATGGTTCCTTTCTTTGGCCAGGGCATGAACTGTGGTTTTGAGGACTGCCGTGTATTAAACAGTTTAATTGATAAACATGATGAGAACTGGACGGCCATTCTTAACGAATACCAAAGTTTAAGAAAACCGGATGGTGATGCCATTTGCG
>JAOAUI010000402.1 GCA_030157685.1 Ferruginibacter sp.
ACCTGCACCATTTATTTCCGGCCAATCCGTTTTTGGTTTGTGCGCTGGATATGGCCGGTTGGGATATTTACGGCAAACTGAAAAGAAAACAGCTGCATGAATTATGGGGGCTTGATATTGCTACCGCACCGTTAACTGATTTTACCATCGGTATTGATACCATTGAAAAAATGATTGACAAAATGAAAGAAAAACCCTGGCCAATTTATAAAGTAAAAGTTGGGGTAGAAGGTGATATGGAAATGGTAGCAGCCTTGCGCAAACATACAACTGCCGTTTTAAGGGTTGATGCCAATGCCGGATGGACTGTGGATGAGGCGCTGCAAAAAATTCCTGTTTTAAAAGAATTAGGTGTTGAACTGGTAGAGCAACCTTTGGCAAAAGATGATTGGGAAGGCATGAAAATTTTGTTTGAAAAATCAACATTGCCTTTAATTGCTGATGAAAGTTGTGTTGCAGAAACTGATGTGGAAAAATGCCACAATCATTTTCATGGTATCAACATAAAATTAACCAAGTGCAGCGGTATAACACCCGCAAGGCGCATGATAACCAAAGCAAAAGAACTGGGAATGACTTTGATGGTGGGCTGTATGAATGAGAGTTCGGTAGGTACCGCCGCCATTGCACAACTTGCACCCATGCTGGATTATGTGGATATGGATGGTACACTTTTGCTGGCAGAAGATACTGCCGAAGGTGTGAAATTTGATTTTGGGAAAATTCTGTATAACGGTCTGCCCGGGTTAGGAATTCAAATAAAATGATTTGGATGCTGATTTTAATTGCCATAATTGCTTTTACCGTTTTGCTCTATTTTAATAACAGGGTTAGAAACAGAAGGATCGACCGCAGCAACAGGCTTGCCGAAAAACAGGAAGCATTGATACAAATGCTGAAGGAGAAAAATACACGGGAAGACAATGCTGAAAAAGACTAAGCCAGTCACTTCGCTTCCATCAACTTTGTTTAAATTTCATTTCATTTTTGCATACAGCATTAAATAGATTTTTTTGGATGGTAATAAAAATATTAACTTTCAAAAAATAAGCTGTATGAAAAAAAATAACCTCCTTCCATTTTTATCCACACTTTTATTATCAATACTAATCCTGAGCTGCAATGAACAAAAAGATAAAGAACCACTTGCAGAAGCAGATTCTGGTCACCCGGCCTGGAGTGCCCAAAGTAATATTTATGAAATAAATCTCAGGCAGTTTACAAAGGAAGGAACCATCATGGCATTTGAAAAAGCATTGCCAAGATTAAAAGATATGGGCGTTGAGGTTTTATGGTTCATGCCCATTACACCCATTGGTGTTGAGGGAAGAAAGATGACGGAGAAAGATATGGGCAGTTATTATGCTGTAAAAGATTACAAAGCTTTTAATCCTGATTATGGAACGATGGATGACTGGAAAGCTTTTGTAATGCACGCACATGAAATGGGGTTTAAGGTAATTACCGATTGGGTTGCCAATCACTCTGCACCAGATAATGGCTGGATAAAAACCCATCCACAGTTTTATGCAAAAGATTCTGCTGGTAATTTTATAGCACCCTTCGACTGGACAGATGTACGTAAACTGAATTATGAAAACCAGGAGTTAAGAGACAGTATGATGGCAGCCATGAAATTCTGGCTTACTGAAACAGACATAGATGGTTTCCGGTGTGATGTGGCAGAAGAGGTACCTGCCGATTTCTGGAAGACCTGCATATCGGAACTGAAAAAAGTAAAACATGTATTTATGCTTGCTGAAGGTGAAAAACCAGAGTTGCACGATGCAGGATTTGATGCCACGTATGCCTGGACTAATATGCACATGATGAAAGAATTGTACAAAGGCGAAAAAACACTGAGGCAGTTTGATTCTTTCCTGAATGCAGGCATTGCCCGTTTTCCTAAAAATGCATACCGTTTATTCTTTACCTCTAATCATGATGAGAATAGTTGGAATGGAACTGAGTTTGAAAAATATGGAGATGCCTATAAAACATTTGCTGTTTTTTCTCAAACCATGTACCAGAGTGTACCGCTTATTTACAATGGGCAGGAAGACATGAATAAAAAGCGCCTTAAATTCTTTGTAAAAGATACGATACCCTGGGCCGGTGAAATGGATATGGCTCCTTTTTATAAAACTTTGCTTAATCTTCGTAAATCCAGTGCAGCATTGGCTGCCGATGCTTCGTATAAAAAATTAGGAAGTACTGCTGATAGTTCAGTCTTTGCCTATCAACGGGAGAAAGACGGGCATAAAGTGGTAGTTATTCTGAACTTATCAAAACAACCACAAAAATTCAACATTAAGGATGCATCCATTGCCGGGGAACCACTGAATCTTTTCCTGGGTACAAAGGAAAAAGTAGATGCCGCACATCAATTCAGTATTGAACAATGGGGATATATTGTTTACGATTACAAATAAAACAGCTCAATCTTTTAAGCATTCTAGAGAATAATTTTTGTCAGGTAATTATTTATTGTATTTTTAGCGTAGTGTACTTTTTACACAATTGCTTCATTTACTAAAACGATTGCTATGTCTGAAATTGAAACAACTAATGTTCCTCATCAACCATCAATAGACAATAAGCCAAGACTTTCATTAAAGCAAATAATGAATATGAGTGTTGGTTTTTTTGGAATTCAATTTGGGTTTGCTTTGCAAAATGCCAATGTTTCCAGGATATTTGAAACACTTGGTGCTGAGATTGATAAGATCGGGTTTCTATGGATTGCCGCACCCATTACGGGTTTGCTTGTGCAACCCGTGATTGGTTATTTAAGTGACAGAACCTGGCACCCCAGATGGGGCAGAAGAAGGCCATTTTTCTTTATTGGTGCTTTATTTTCTGCGATAGCTTTATTTTTAATGCCACAGTCAAGCGTATTGTGGATGGCCGCAACCTTGCTGTGGGTGCTGGATGCATCTATTAATATTTCCATGGAACCCTTCCGTGCATTTGTAGGCGATAAACTCCCTTCTTCACAAAGAACTGCGGGCTTTGCTGCCCAAACATTTTTTATTGGTTTGGGTGCAGTAATTGCATCGCTGCTACCCTATATTTTTACCAATTATTTCGATATCAGCAATACCGCAGCGCCCGGTGTCATCAGTGATTCAGTTAAATATTCTTTTTACATTGGCGCTGTTGTCTTTTTAGTGTCAGTTTTATGGACAGTGTTTACAACCAAAGAATTTCCACCCGAGAATATTGAAACATGGGAGCAGGAAAAATTAAAGACCAAGGGGCTTTTAAACGGCTTAAAGGAAATTACCACAGGTATTTTTAAAATGCCGAAAACAATGATGCAATTGGCAGTTGTACAGTTTTTTACCTGGATTGCTTTTTTTGCCATGTGGATATACACAACTTCAGCTGTTGCATTAAATGCTTTTGGTACAACCGATAAAGATTCTAAAATATTTCAGGATGCCGGTGATTGGGTTGGGGTTATGTTTATGGTGTACAATGGAGTTTCTGCCATTGCTGCATTTTTATTACCTATGCTTGCAAAAAGAATCGGAAGAAAATATACACACCTGGTATGCCTTGTTATTGGAGGTATTGGATTGGTCTCCATGCTTTTTATAAAAACACCAAATATGTTGTTGTTACCTATGGTAGGCGTTGGAATGGCATGGGCGTCAACATTAACCTTGCCTTATGCCATTCTTTCCGGTGCATTGCCTGCAAATAAGATGGGCTTCTACATGGGGGTTTTTAATTTCTTCATTGTTATACCGCAAATTCTGGCTGCAGCTATCTTAGGTTTTTTTGTTAAAAACTTTTTTGACGGAGAAAGTATTTATGCACTTGTAATTGGTGGTGTTTCCATGATCATTGGAGGTTTAATGAATTTTATGGTAACAGATAAAACGGACGAGAAAATAACACATTAAAAAACTGGCTATGAAAAAATATTTTTTATCCATTTTAGTTTTTAGTTTTTTCAATGCGGCTCTTGCACAAACAGCCGGTATTGATTGCTATCCCACCCATTGGTGGGCCGGCATGAAATGGAATAAGCTGCAGATAATGGTACACGGAAATAATGTTGCCAATAATTTCCCCATGATAAAAATGGGGCCCGAAGGCGTTAAACTGGCTACAGGTGTAAGGCTTACTAAAATTAACAGGGTTGAAAATCCCAATTATGTTTTTCTTGACCTGGTTATAGATGCAACTGCAAAACCAGGTAAATTCAGTTTCCCTTTTGTGAAAAATATGGAGTTGTCTTATGAGTTGAAAGCCCGTCGCACCGGCAACGGATCATCATTTGCACAGGGCGTTACTTCAACAGATTTTATGTACCTCATTATGCCTGATCGTTTCAGCAATGGCGATGAAAGTAATGACCGGGTACCGGGAATGAGAGATCAAACCTTAAACAGGGATACCGTTTTTAACCGCCATGGCGGTGATTTAAAAGGCATTGCTAATAAACTGGATTACCTGCAATCGCTTGGTGTTACAGCATTGTGGCTTAACCCGGTAATTGAAAACGATATGGATGACCGTACTGAGCATGGTTATGCTTTTACCAATCATTATAAAGTAGATGCAAGGCTTGGTGGCGATAAAGCCTATCATGAACTGGTTGATGCAACGCATAAAAAAGGAATGAAGGTGATACAGGATGCTGTTTACAACCATGTTGGTATTTATCATCACACGGTAACAGATGCCCCCATGAAAGACTGGCTGCACCAATGGCCATCTTTTACCCAAACCAGTTATAAAGACCAAACCCTTTTTGATCCTTATGCAAGTAAGGCAGATTACAAGATAATGGCCGATGGCTGGTTTGTAAAGTTGATGCCCGATCTGAACCAGGGCAATCCTTATGTGGCCAATTTTTTAATTCAGCATGCTTTGTGGACAGTTGAAGAATTTGGTATTGACGGATGGCGAATTGATACCTATGCTTATAACGACCTGCCTTTTATGAACCGCTGCAACAAAGCACTGGAAGATGAGTATCCAAAAATTACCTTGTTTGGCGAAACATGGGTACATGGTGTACCCAACCAAAGTTATTTTGTACAAAACAATTACAATATTCCTTTTAAAAGCAACCTGCAGGCAGCTACCGATTTTCAAACCTTGTGGGGTATCAGCGATGCTATGACCAAAGATTTTGGGTGGACTGATGGCGTGAATAAACTCTACACTGTACTGTCCCAGGATTATGTGTATAAAGACCCGATGCGTAATGTGATCTTTCTGGACAATCATGATATGGCAAGATTTTATTCAGTTGTTAACGAGGACATGGAAAAATATAAAACAGCCGTAAACTGGTTGCTTACCTGCAGGGGAGTGCCGCAGTTTTATTATGGCGGAGAGATAGGCATGACTGGCACTACAAGCCCCAATGATGGTTATGTGCGGCAGGATTTTTTGGGTGGCTGGAAAGAAGACAAGGTTAATAAATTCACTGCTGAAGGACGCAATGCTAAAGAGAATGAGATATGGAATCATATTTCAACACTGGCAAAATATCGTAAAAATTCATCTGCCATTACTACGGGTAAAATGATGCAGTTTGTGCCGCAGGATGGAGTGTATGTTTATTTCAGGTATGATGATAAACAAACTGTAATGGTTGTTATGAACACGGCGAAGGAGAATAAAACAATTGCATTAAAAAGATTTGTAGAAAGAACAAATGGGTTTTCTAAAATGAAAAATATCAACACAGGAGCAATAACGGAATTAAAAGATTTTAATCTTGATTCGTACAAAAGCAACGTGTTTGAATTGATTAAATAAGCAGGTTGAACAAATCTTTTTTGGAGAATTGGAATAATGTGTTATTTTTACACATTAAATGCCTGCTATATGAAGAAAGTTCTCCTTTCACTCGCCATTCTATGTCTTGTTTTTTCAGTAAATGCCCAACGGCTGCTGAGCTGGACTCCCGAATTTCCGGTAGATAATTCCAATTTAAGTTTTACGGTTGATTGCAATAAAGGCAATCAGGGCTTATTGAATTTTGAAGGTGGGAACTCAGTTAATGTGTATGTGCATGTTGGTGTAATTACCAATTTAAGCAGCGGGCCAAACGACTGGAAATATGTAAAATTTACCTGGGGCACAGCAGATCCACTGGCAAAGGCAACGCCTCTTGGAGCAAATAAATACCAGTATACCATTAACAATATCCGTACTTTTTTTGGCGTGCCTGCCGGGGAAACCATCAAAAAAGTCACAGTTATTTTCAGAAATGCAACTGGCTCACTTAAACAGGTTAATTCAGATGTAAGTGATATGTATTTGCCTGTATATGGCAGTGCAGAATATGGTGTACGCCTGAATCTTCCACCGTTTGAGCCCAGGTACATACCATGGGTTGAGCCAATAAATGTAGCTGTGGGCGGCAGTATCAGCATCACAGGCGTAGCATCTGCAAATTCAAATCTTACTTTAAAATTAGATGGCACTACTATTAATACTGCCACCAATGCAAATACCATTTCTGCCAATCCAACCATTGCAACAGCCTGTACACACCAGGTTTTTATGGAAGGGAATAATGGAACAGTAACTGTAAAGGATTCATTCAGTTTTTATATTGCTCCGGCAACCAATGTGGCACCATTACCATCAGGTGCTGTCGAAGGGTTGAATTATAATCCAAACAACACTGCTGTTACCCTGGTATTGTATGCACCGGGTAAAAACAATGTGGTAGCCATTGGCGATTTTTCAAACTGGGCCAACCAATGTACTTACCAGATGAATAAAACGCCTGATGGAAATTATTTCTGGATAACATTAACGGGCCTTACACCCGGCCAGGAATATGGCTATCAATATTTAATTGACAATACAATTAAAACGGCAGATCCATACACACAAAAAGTATTAGATCCGGATGATCAGTTCATCAATGCAACAACTTATCCAGGCCTAAAGCCTTATCCAACAGGCTTAACAACCGGACAAGTCGGTATTATTCAAACAGCCGAACCGCAATACACCTGGCAGGTAAATAATTTTACGAAGCCTGATAAGAAAAACCTGATGGTGTACGAATTGCTGATAAGAGATTTTACAGCAGAGCACAGTTATCAATCTTTAATAGATTCTTTACAGTATTTAAAAAACATTGGCATCAACGCTATTGAATTAATGCCCATCAATGAATTTGACGGAAATGAAAGCTGGGGTTATAACCCATCCTTTTATTTTGCGCCTGATAAATATTACGGTACAAAAAATAAACTGAAAGAATTTATTGATAAATGCCACTTGAACGGTATAGCGGTTATACTGGATGTTGTGTATAATCATTGCACTGGTAACGCTCCCCAGGCAAAAATGTATTGGGACCCAGTCAATAACCGGCCTGCAGCAAACAATCCCTGGTTAAATGTTACGGCACCTCATCCTTACAGTGTTTTCAATGATTTTAATCACACATCAACTGCCACACAATACCTCGTATCTCGATCACTTAATTTCTGGATTGATGAATACCGGGTTGATGGCTACAGGCTGGACCTAGGTAAAGGATTTACCCAAACCGTAACCAATACAACAACTGTTGAAAATTATGATGCCAGCCGGGTGGCCAATTTAAAAAGATACTATGATGCTGCAGTTCCTTCTCATCCGGGAACTTATATGATCATTGAATTTTTAGGAACACAGCCCTGCCAGGAAGAGCAGGAGTATGCTGCCTATGGTTTCATGTTATGGGGCAACAGCAATTTTACCTACAACCAGTGTACAATGGGCTTTGTCGCTACTTCAGATATATCTGCCATTTCGTATAACAGTCCGCTACGTGCATTTAATAACCCTGCATTAGTGGGTTATATGGAAAGCCATGATGAAGAACGCAACATGTACAAAAATCTAACTTTTGGTAATTCATCAGGCAGTTATAATGTTCGTAACCTGAATACAGCTTTGGCCAGAGTAGAAGCCGCAGCTACGGTCTTCTTTACAGTACCGGGTCCTAAAATGATCTGGCAGTTTGGAGAAAGAGGTTATGATATACCGCTTACTTTTGGCGGATCGAATGTAGCAAACAAACCTCCACACTGGGAGTATATGCTTGTTGCTGAAAGAGTGCATTTGTATAATGCTTACAAGAGCATCATACAATTACGCTTAAGTAATCCGGCAATTTTTAATAACACAAGTTTTACTTATGATTTTAACAGCGGCCTTGTAAAAGTTTTTCAAATTGCCGATCCAAATGCCGCTGGCAAAAAAGTAACAGTTGTTGCCAATTTTGATGTGGTTGCACAAACTAAAACTGTTACATTTCAATCAACCGGCGATTGGACAAACTATATAAGCAACGGTACGGGCACAGGAATAAATGGTGTTACCGGGAGTAACTTTAATTTAACTGCAACATTGCAATCTATAACACTGCAACCAGGCGAATATCATATTTATGTTAGTGTTCCTGCATGTGCCACCGCAACACCCACTGCAACAAGCCCGGTTAATTATTGTCAGAATGCAACAGCATCGCCGCTGCAGGCAACAGGTACAAATTTACTCTGGTACACAACAGCTACAGGCGGCACAGGCAGCCCTACAGCACCAACACCATCTACAACAAGTGTTGGCAGCACAACTTATTATGTAACCCAAACCATCGGCAGTTGCGAAAGTGCACGTTTGCCAATTGTAGTAAATGTTACAGCAAATACACCTGCACCAACCGTAACCAGCCCTG
Source organism: Ferruginibacter sp. (assembly GCA_030157685.1). GTDB lineage: Bacteria > Bacteroidota > Bacteroidia > Chitinophagales > Chitinophagaceae > Ferruginibacter. The sequence continues at coordinate 8,714 of JAOAUI010000402.1, forward strand.
TTAATTATTGCCAGAATGCTACAGCGGCACAACTGACTGCAACAGGCACCAGTTTATTGTGGTACACAGCTGCAACCGGTGGTACCGGAAGCGCAACTGCCCCTACTCCTTCAACAACAACCATCGGCAGCATATCGTATTATGTAAGCCAAACGCAGAGTTGTGGCGAAAGCCCCAGGGCTGTAATTGTTGTAAATGTTTCGGCAGTTCCAGCTGCGCCAACGGTAACCAGTCCGGTAACTTATTGCCAGAATGTTACTGCGTCTGCTTTAACAGCAACCGGCAGTAACCTGTTATGGTACACAGTTGCTACTGGTGGTACAGGCAGTGCTACTGCGCCAATACCGTCAACTGCAACGGCAGGCAGCACTACCTGGTATGTAAGTCAATCTAATAATGGTTGCGAAAGCCCACGTAGTTCAATAACAGTAAATGTAAATGCTGCGCCTGGTTTACCAACCGTAATAACACCGTTAAGCTATTGTCAAAATGCAACAGCTGTTCCTTTAACAGCAACGGGAACAGCGTTATTATGGTACACAGTTGCAACAGGCGGAACAGGCAGCGCTACTGCACCAACACCATCAACTGCAACAACAGGAAGTACCAGCTATTATGTAACACAAACTGTTAGCGGCTGCGAAAGTCAGCGTGCATTAATTGCTGTAAATATTACAGGATTACCTGCTGCACCAACTGTTACAAGCCCGGTAACATATTGCCAGAATGTTACAGCATCTGCTTTAACAGCAACCGGTACAAACCTTAAATGGTATACAACAGCAACAGGTGGCACGGGCAGTACTATTGCACCAACCCCGTCAACAACTGCAGCAGGCAGCACCAATTATTATGTAAGTCAAGCAAATAGTTGTGGCGAAGGGCCAAGAGCGGTTATAAATGTAACTGTAACTCCAACACCAGCTGCGCCAACAGGTTTGAATGCTACAAACATTACTACCAATTCAGTTATACTTAACTGGAATATTACTGCCGGAAATTATTATTCTGTTGATTACAGGGTTTCGGGCATTGGCACCTGGGTAACTGCTGCAACAGCAATTACTACCGGTTCAGTATCAGTTTCAAATCTTACACAAGCCACGTTTTACGATTGGAGGGTAAATGTAAACTGTTCTGCAACGCCTGTTAACAATTACGCAACATCTCAGTTTAGTACACAGGCCCATAACAGCCAAATTGCAAATTTGAAAAATGGTTATGGTTTAAAAATATCTCCAAACCCGGTAAGCGGAAATGCGCTGATAGATTATATCATCGCTGATAATGGAAGAGTAAGCATTGCAGTCTATAATCCTCAGGGGCAGCGTATACAAACACTTTTAAGCACCAGCCAGATAAGAGGGCAATATCAAATAGCAGTTACAAGTCAATTTAGTATACTGGCAAAAGGAGTTTATTTTCTTGTATTGAAACAGAACGGAAGAGGTAATGTGGTAAAATTTGTAAAATATTAATAAAGAAATTTTTTTAGAAATGCATATGAGTAAATCCAGCCATACCAGCCAGGCACAAACTATTAAAACATTATCAGCCATTCAATCTGAAGTTGAAAGCATCAACAGGATTGCTTTATC
>JAOAUI010000403.1 GCA_030157685.1 Ferruginibacter sp.
ATTCATTGGCAGCCGGCGAAATTATCTTTTCCGGATTTTTTAAAATATCCGAACGTTTCAGCGAAGCCATTTTTTCAAATACCCAGTCGGTGATGGCGGTAGCTTCGCTCAGGCTGTATATTTTTTGCAGCTGTACTAAAAAATTACGGTATAGTTCTTTCAGCATCATTAAAGCAAACATACTTTATTTATTGATGCGTATTTTTGTTACTTGTTACAACATGAACAATATATGCAGCGTTGCCTTCAGCTGGCAGCCATGGGTGCCGGAGCAGTAGCGCCCAACCCGATGGTGGGGGCCGTACTGGTGTATAATGGCAGGATCATCGGAGAGGGCTTTCATCAAAAATACGGAGAAGCACACGCCGAAGTGAATTGCATAAACAATGTTGCCGAAGCTGATAAAACATTCATTGAAAAGTGCACCATGTATGTTTCGCTGGAACCTTGTGCCCATTTTGGCAAAACTCCTCCCTGTGCTGATCTGATCATCAGCCATAAAATACCCAATGTGGTTATTGGCTGCCGGGATAGTTTTGCGGCGGTTGATGGCAAAGGAATAGAACGCTTAAAAGCTGCCAGTGTGCAGGTTACCCTTGGTATTTTAGAAGATGAATGCCGTGAGCTGAATAAGCGGTTTTTCACTTTTCATGAAAAGCAAAGGCCGTACATTATTTTAAAATGGGCACAAAGCAGTGATGGAAAAATCGGAGCCGGTAATGGGGAAAGAGTTTTTATAAGTAATGAATTTACCAATAAGCTTATTCACAAATGGAGAGCTGAAGAAGCTGCAATAATGGTAGGTACCAATACAGCGTTGCTGGATGATCCTGCCCTAACCGCAAGGCTTTGGCCCGGCAACAACCCGGTAAGATTGGTAGTTGATATGGATCTGAAATTACCATCCTCGCTAAAATTGTTTGATGGAACATTTAAGACAATTGTTTTCAATCAGCATAAGGAGGAAATGGGGGAAATGCTCTCTTTTTGTAAGGTTGATAAGGATGAAAAGTTCATTCCGCAAATTTTCAATGCATTAAACAAACTTCAGTTGCAATCTGTAATTATTGAAGGTGGCGCAAAACTATTGCAATCTTTTATTGATGAAAATACATGGGATGAAGTAAGGGTAATAAGCAATGAAGAATTAATAATAGGCAGCGGATTAAGTGCCCCGGTTTTAAAAAACAGTAGCCTGTTTGAAGAGCGAACAATAAAAAATGATACTATTTCATTTTACAGGAATGCGGTGATAAATAAAATGTATTGATGAAAGACCCCGATTTTTATACAACCATTGAAAAACCATCTAATGCCGAATTTAAAGACCGTGGCAGTAAGTTTATTGCCTATGCCTTTCCCATTGAAACTGCAGATGATTTTAAACAACAGCTACAGTTGTTGAAGAAAGAACATCCCAAAGCGGTGCATCATTGTTTTGCGTACCGTATTGGTACCGATGGAAATAATTTCCGTTCTTCAGATGATGGAGAGCCATCCGGCACTGCCGGTAAACCCATACTTGGACAGATCGACAGCAAAGAACTGGTTAACGTGGCAGTGATTGTAGTACGCTATTGGGGCGGTACTTTGCTTGGTGTGCCGGGTTTGATAAATGCATACAAAGTATCTGCTGCCATGGCCCTGCAGGTTACACCCATTGTTCAAAAGCAGGTGGAGCTGGTATACAGTATTGAATTTGACTATACCCAGATGAACGATGTGATGATGATATTAAAGCAGTTTAGCTGCAATATACTTACACAGGAAATGCAATTGTTCTGCATGATAAAAGCCGGTATCCCCAAAAACCGGTTGGATGAAGTGTTGTACCGGATGAATGACCTGCAAAATGTTTCGGTAAAAAAAATCGCTTAATAAACAGGGAATTTGTAATTTTCTAAAAAGAACTTTATGGCAACCGAAAAAAAGTATAAAAGTTTCTGGAGTTTTTATCCTTATTATTTAACCGAGCATGGCGACTTAACCAACCGCACGCTGCATTTTATAGGCACAGCAGGATTGCTTGCAATTCTTGTGACAGCCATTGTTTTACAAAAATGGTGGATGCTGGCACTCATTCCTGTTTGTGGCTATGGCTTTGCCTGGGTAGGCCATTTCTTTATTGAAAAAAATAAGCCGGCAACATTTACTTATCCGCTATACAGCCTCGGCAGCGACTTTGTAATGTTCTGGCATATACTCACCGGGCAGATAGGAAAGAAACTGGAAGAGGCTAAAAAAACAATTTCTTAAAATGAATATAGAAACCATTCGTGAATACATTTTACAAAAGCCTTCTGTTACAGAGGGTTTTCCGTTTGGAGAGGATACACTTGTGTTTAAAGTAAATGAGAAAATATTTTTGCTGGCGGGATTAGATAGCTCGCCTTTGCAATTCAATGTTAAGTGCGATCCTGATAAGGCGATTGAATTGCGTGATGAATATCCTGAATCGGTTTTACCAGGTTACCACATGAATAAAAAGCATTGGAACACAATCATTGTTGATGGAAGGTTAACGGCAAAGCAATTAAAGGAGATGATTGATGATTCGTATGAACTGGTAGGCCCTAAAAAACGTGTAAAATAACATTGCCAGAATTGTAAGCTCTGGCAATGTTCAGTTCATTTATTTCTTTTCATATTTCCAAAGCCTGCTTTTGCCTTCTGCCAGCCATTCCAATGCAGTAGCCATTCTTTTATTCCTTGTGTCTTCTGTCCTGGCTTCTGTGATCCACATTATATATTCTTTTTTGTGTGAGTAAGCAAAGTCTTCAAACACCTGTTTTGCTTTTTTGTTTTTGGCCAACGCTTTTACAAAATAATCGGGCACTGGCAGTTCTTTTTTATCTGCCGGTTTTGCTTTTGCAGGAAGCTTAATTCCTTTATCATTAAGCTGCATGGCTTCTTTTATCCAGGCGGTAATTTTTTTATCGGAAGGCATGTCTTTTAGTGATTCAATTCTTCCCAGATGCCCCATGGCTGTTTCTGATTTTGCATTTTCAAGAAGTATGGAATCCTTCATTAACGCAGCTTTCCAAAAACCCATTACTGCATGTTGTTTAAACGATGCCATATGGCACAGCATCTCATTTTTGTAATCGAAGAATGGCATACTCCATTTCATTTTTTCCTCCACATCGGGGCAGGCTTTGTGAACCAGCTCACGGATGTGATTTAAAACAGGCTTTGCAAAATCAGCTGCTTTGGCAATGTATGCATCTACCTTTTTGTCTTTTGTTGCCATACTTAAATCGTAAGAAAATTAAAAACTCATTAAATACCATTTGCCATCTTTCTTTTTCATATTGAAAGTTTCTTCTTTTGTGCCATCTGGTCCAAACAGAATATTAACCTTGGCATCGTCACCTTCGATGGTTGCTTCGCCTACCACTTTTCCTTTTGAAAAATATTCTTTGAACATGTCTTTTAATTTTTGATCTCCGTCAGAAACTTCACAAACCTTTTTGCTGTCGCCATCTGGCTCCAGGGAGGCATCGCATAAGCCTTTTAATTTGCTGTAATCGCCGCTTTTGGCAGCATCAAAAATCATGTTGGCTACACCGGCTGGAGTTGCCTGATCATCTCCCGAACCTGAACCACCTCCATTGCATGCAGTAAATACAGATGCAAGGATAAATAATGAACAAATGAATGTCTTCATAAAAAAGCGTTTTTAGTTGAGTAAATAGAAATCCCTGGGTAAAATAGTAAAATAACTATTTGCTTGTATGTGAATTGGGAAAAAGATTTTTTGAATTTTGCCTGACTGTGTAATACGCTAAAATAAAGAAGGCTTTTCTCAACGGGAAAAGCCTTCTTCTAAATATAAAAATGATTATTTAAAACTTTCACTTACCACCAAATCCTTATTACCGGCTGTATAAACATAAAAACCTTCTCCACTCTTTGTTCCCAGTCTTCCGGCCAAAACCATATTCACCAACAGCGGGCATGGCGCATATTTGGGGTTGCCAAAGCCATCCTGTAAAACTTTTAAAATACTCAGGCAAACATCCAGGCCAATAAAATCGGCAAGTTGCAGCGGCCCCATGGGATGAGCCATGCCCAGTTTCATTACCGTATCAATTTCTTCAACACTGGCAACGCCTTCATACAGACTGTAAATGGCTTCATTGATCATGGGCATTAAAATACGGTTGGCAATAAAGCCGGGATAATCATTTACAGCGCATGGAATTTTACCAAGCTGTTTGCTTAGTTCAATAATGGTTTCAGTTACTTCTTTTTTGGTGGCATAGCCATTTATTATCTCCACCAGTTTCATAACAGGCACAGGGTTCATGAAATGCATGCCAATCACAAGGCCCGGTCTTTTTGTAACTGCTGCAATTTTTGTAATAGAAATAGAAGAAGTATTTGTTGCCAGGATACAACCTGCAGGTGCATGCAGATCCATCTGTTCAAAAATCGACAATTTCAGCTCTACATTCTCTGTGGCGGCTTCAATTACAAGCTGGGCATCTTTAACTCCATCGTTTATGATGGATGAAATAGAAATATTTGCCAACGTTGATTTTTTTTGTTCTTCAGTGATGGCGCCCTTGGTGAGCTGCCTGTCAAGGTTTTTATTGATGGTATCCAAAGCTCTCTGTAGCTGCGAGGGATTTACATCTACCAGTATAACTTTAAAACCAGCTTGTGCGAAAACATGGGCAATTCCGTTTCCCATGGTGCCGGCGCCGATGATGCTTACATTTTTTATCATGACAATTTCTTTTTTATTACACTAATTAAAATGAATTACACGAATTATTGCTGAATAAAGAACTAATGTACAAGAGTGCGACGCCAATGAAGCGAAATAGCATTACAAACGCTTGGCTCAAAAAATAAAAACACAACCATCGTTTCAGGCTTCGAGTTCCCTCTCCTAAAGGAAAGGGGTTGGGGTGAGGTTACTTAAACGCATTCATCCCCGTCACATCCATTCCCGTAATCAGCAAATGAATATCATGCGTGCCTTCATACGTGATCACACTCTCCAAATTCATCATGTGGCGCATTACCGGGTATTCGCCTGTAATGCCCATGCCGCCCAGCATCTGGCGGGCATCGCGGCATATGTTGGTGGCTATTTCGCAGGCATTGCGCTTGGCCATACTAACCTGCTGCGGTGTAACTTTTCCTTCGTTCATCAGTACACCCAATCGCCAATTTAATAACTGCGCTTTGGTAATTTCAGTAACCATTTCGGCCAGTTTTTTTTGTTGTAGCTGAAAACCACCGATTGGTTTGCCAAACTGAATTCTTTCTTTGCTGTAATTTAAAGCCGTATCGTAACAATCCATGGCAGCGCCAATGGCACCCCAGGCAATGCCGTAACGTGCTTTTGTTAAGCAACCCAACGGGCCTTTCAACCCTTTTACGTTTGGTAAAATATTTTCTTTAGGAACTTTTACATTATCAAAAACCAGCTCACCTGTTGCACTGGCACGCAGGCTCCATTTGCCATGTGTGGTTGGCGTGCTAAAACCTTCCATGCCTCTTTCAACAATTACACCTCTTATTTCGCCGGCTTCATCTTTTGCCCAAACCACAGCAACCTGCGCAAAAGGTGCATTACTGATCCACATTTTTGCGCCATTTAAAATTACATGGTCGCCGCCGTCTTTAATGTTTGTAAGCATACCACCCGGATCGCTGCCATGATTTGGTTCTGTTAAACCAAAACAACCCAGCCACTCGCCGCTGGCAAGTTTGGGTAAATATTTATTACGCTGTTCTTCATTGCCATATTGATAAATAGGAAACATCACTAAACTGCCTTGCACACTGGCTGTTGAACGAACACCACTGTCGCCACGTTCCAATTCCTGCATCATTAGGCCGTAGCTGATGTAATCCAGTCCGCCACCGCCATACTGCTCAGGCACGGTTGGTCCAAAGCAACCCAAATCGCCCAGTTGCTTAATAATTTGTTGCGGAAACTCTGCCCGTTGGGCATAATCTTCTATAATGGGTGAGATTTCTTTTTTTACATAATTGCGAACACTTTCACGAATCAGTTTGTGTTCATCTGTAAGCAGTTCATCTACATTAAAATAATCGGGAGATTGAAAGTTATCTGTTTTAGCAGCCATCGTCGTTGTTTATTAGTTTATCGGTTAATTGGTTTATTTGTTTTAGAACAAGCATTTGTACTACTATTAAGCGTCATTGTCCCGATTGCTGTCGGGATAACCTTGTAGCACATACCGTTGGGCAACTTTTACAAAAGCAAAAATGAGTTACAAATGCAGGGAATTTACCTTACTGCAAATATAAAACATCTCTGCCTTATCTATAGATTGTTACCAAAGTCAGTTACAATATCTAACTTTATTAAATTAGCAGCATATTATGATTAACTATTCTTATTTAGCATTGGGCGATAGCTACACCATTGGTGAACAGGTTCCTTTTGCCGAAAACTTTCCTAATCAGGCTGTACAGATCTTAAGAAGATCGGGACTTGCTTTTTATGCAGCCGAGATCATTGCTAAAACCGGCTGGACAACAGACGAATTAAGCTCTGCCATTGAAAATACAACTACACTGAAGAATTATGATATCGTTTCACTGCTTATTGGTGTAAACAATCAATACCGTGGCCGCAGTGCTACTGAATTTCAAATTGAGTTTGAACACCTGCTGCAAAAAGCAATTCAGTTTTCGGGTAACAGGCCTTATCGTGTTATTGTGTTGAGCATACCTGATTGGGGCGTTACACCTTTTGCCGAAGGCAGAGACAGAAAACAGGTAGCTGAAGAAATTGACTTATATAATGATGTCTGCAGAAAATCGGCAGCAGCTTTTAAAGCTAATTTTATAAACATCACCACATCGCAAAGGGAAGATGGTAGCAAAACAGAATTTTTAGCACCCGATGGTTTGCATCCTTCGGGTAAAGAATATAAAAAGTGGGCTGCCGAACTTGCCGACGCAATCTTAAAAGTACTTTAGTAATGAATACAATTGATTTTAAAGAAGTACAGCGCTTTAAAACCTGGTGGGCCTGGCTTGGGGTTGCGGCACTGAATGTGCTTTTTATATATGCCATTGTGCAACAAATTTTTTTGGGTACACCCTTCGGTCCCAAGCCAGCTCCTGATTTTGTACTGATACTGGTTGAATTGTTTCTCTTATTTCTTTTTATTTTTTTGATCTGCATCAAATTAAAAACAAGGATCACCGATGGTGGGATTTATTACCGTTTCATTCCTTTCCAGTTTACTGAAACAGTAATTGAATGGCACGAACTGAAAGATGCTTATATGAGATCGTATGATTCATTTCATGAGTATGGCGGCTGGGGCATTCGTACCGGTTCAACCAGAACAGGCAAGGCTATAAATACATCTGCATCATCAAATAAAGGATTGCAACTTCAGTATAACGATGGCAAACTTTTATTAATTGGTACCAGAAGACCTGATGAGATAGAGCAAATTTTAGATGCCGTTATAGTATCCGGGAAAATAAACAGAGGAGTGTAGTATTAGTACTCAATCATTTTCCTTTCCACAGTTCCATCACTGTAAAAATCAAACAGGGCATAGGCAGGTGCAAAATCCTGAAAAGCTCCGCCCCACCAGTTTCCGCTGATGGCTCCGTTACAATAATATTTTATGCCCAGGTAATTTACTTCGTCCTGCAAATGTATATGGCCGCTGAGGCAGGTTTTAATGTTGGGATATTTTTTAAAAAGATCTTTTATTTTTCTTGCATCGGTATGTAGTAATGCCCGGGAAAGTTTCCAATCCCCATTGGGCAACATATCTTTAAAAAACATGGCACTGCAAAAAGAAATAATAGGAATATGAGAAACGATGCAGATAAATTTATCGCTGTTGTTTTTCAGTTCTTTTTCAAGCCATGCAAACTGATCATTCTCCAGTAAAGCAATGTAACCTCCGTTATTTTCCTGCACACTGTCTAAAACAATAAAATGCCAGTTGTTGTGGGTAAAACTGTAATAGGTTTTTGCGTAGCCGGTTTGCTGCAGCCACCAGGCTTTTCCAAAGAGTGCATCGCTTTTCACATCTTCTTTCAGTTGCCATCCCCATATATCGTGGTTGCCAATGCAATGCTTTACAGGCAATTTATTTTCGGCCTGCATTATTTTATTAAAGAGGGTCCATTGCGTTTTTGTTTTTTCTTTATCTGCAGCCAGTGCATCCATGATGCTGTCGCCGCCATTAATAATAAAATCGGGTTGATGTTTTAATTGATTGATATTCTGCAGGGCTTTCTGCATGCCTGCTTCAGCTATTTCAGAAGGCTTGATATGAATATCAGATATAAAAGCTGTAGTAAAAGATTTTTTCTTTTTAGCTGTTTCTGCATGGGTAACTGTTGGCAAAGCTGCTGCCGCAGAAATGAGTGAAATGTTTTGTAGGAATTTTCTGCGTTGCATAAAAACAATTTCAATTATTTAAGATAACCTGCCATTTCCGATTGGTATTGCTGTGCAATGATCCTGGCCTCGTTAGCGAAATCTTCTTTTTCGCCGGCGTAAATAATAGCACGGCTTGCATTTACAAGCAAGCCACAATCCTTGTTCATACCATATTTGCTTACTTCCTCCAAACTTCCTCCCTGGAAACCAACACCCGGCACCAGTAAAAAATGATCAGGAATTATTTTGCGTATCTCTTCCAGGTCGCTGGCTTTGGTAGCACCAATAACAAACATGAGGTTACTAGTATTTCCCCAGCTGCTTACTTTTTTTAAAACGGTTTCGTATAAAAATTCACCGCCTTGGTTCGTGTCCTCACGAATCAACTTCAATTGTTCAAAATCTTTACTGCCTGCATTACTGGTGAGGCCCAGCACAATGGCCCATTTATTTTCAAATTCTAAAAATGGTTTTACGCTGTCTTCGCCCATGTATGGTGCAACTGTGATGGCATCAAAGTTTATCGTTTCAAAAAACGCTTTGGCGTATTGCGATGAAGTGTTGCCAATATCGCCTCGCTTGGCATCGGCAATTATGAATTGATCTTTAGGAATATAATTCACTGTTTTTTCCATGGTCTCCCAACCTTTTAATCCCATGGCTTCGTAAAAAGCGGTGTTAATTTTATAGGCCACACAAAGGTCCTGTGTTGCATCAATGATTTGTTTATTAAACTCAAAAACTGCATCGGGATGAGATTGCAGGTGTTTTGGAATCTTGGTAAGGTCAGTATCCAAACCAACGCAGAGGTAAGATCTTTTTAATTTTATCTGTTCTATCAGTTGCTTTCTTGTCATGTTGTAAAATTATAACCTCTTTTCCATTTCGTGGGCAATAGCTTCAGAATTTGCGTCGCCCCTTTTTCTTAACTGCTCAATAATATTTTTTTGAGATGCTACATCCCTGTTCTGGCTTAACTTAAAAACGTTGTCAAACGCTTCCACCTCAATAGTAAAACCCAAAATGGCTTTTACCATATGGTCGATATATTCTTTTGGTAAATTATCAAATGCACTTTCAGATGTAGTTCCTGCATATTTATCGCTAACAGCCTTAACAGCATTGCGTGTACCTTCTTCATCCATAAAAGTAATTTTACCTTTTGCATGTACGGTCATATAGTTCCAGGTAGAACCCATATGCGGATCGGTATACCAGTTTGCATTTACAAAGCAATGCGGCCCGGTAAATAGTACCAACACATTATTATTCTTTTCAAAGGCCAAATGGTGGTCTGTCTTTTTCATCATATGCCCTTCCAGGAATATTTTGTCTTCTTTTATTTTTATTGCTAAGGGAATTTGTGTTGCTACAGGATAGTTTTCTCCCATGCCGGTAATTAATGCAAAAGCATTTTCTTTCATGAAGTCAATAACCTTTTGTTGGTCCTGTTCAGTGTAGTGAGAGAATTTGTACATAGTAACTATTTTTTATTGATTGCACGAATTAAAACGAATTACACGAATATGATAATTCGTGTAATTCGTTTTAATTAGTGTAATCTCTCCAATATCATTTTTTCAATTTCTTCATCCTGCCATTTATTTTCAATATCAGGTATCGCCATGATCTGTTGCATAATGGCTTCCTGCTTTTGTCCATTTACCAGTGCTTCGCTATATCTTATATGCGGACTGAATGTTACCTGTGCATAAGCCGGTATCCATTTATCAGGAAATTTTTTGCTGAAAGCAGCTTCAATCTTTTTCTGCAATAAAAATTTAGGATCGGCAACTTTATCTCTCATCTCTACAAAATTATTCAGGGCCAGATCGCAAATGGCATCACCATCCGGTTTTCTTAAACTTTGGTATTCGTTAAGAATGGC
>JAOAUI010000404.1 GCA_030157685.1 Ferruginibacter sp.
TAAAATTTTTCCAGCCTCGCCTTCATATAGTTTGCATTCAGTATGGCGTACTCAGTAGATTTTTTAACACCTTCGGCACCCAGCATTTTTATGTATGCATAACTTATCAATAAAATACTGGCGCTGCCATAAGGAGCTGCACTTACAGCCGGTATATTATCTTTTGTAGATTTTAAAGTATCGTTTACATTATGCCCGGGCAAAAATGGTTTTAGCTTATCATTTACACAAATTGGTCCAACACCCGGTCCACCACCGCCATGTGGTATGGCAAATGTTTTGTGCAAATTCAAATGGCAAACATCAGCGCCAATCATACCCGGACTGGTTAAACCAACCTGTGCGTTCATATTGGCGCCATCCATATACACAAGTCCGCCGTTATCATGTATAAGCTGGCAAATATCTATGATACCTTCCTCAAACACACCATAGGTACTTGGGTAAGTAACCATCAGTGCAGCTAAATTATCTTTATGTTCCTCTGCTTTTAATTTAAGATCTGCAACATCAATATAACCTTTATCATCGCTCTTAACCACCACCACTTTCATACCGGCCATAATTGCACTGGCAGGATTTGTGCCGTGTGCAGATATCGGTATCAACACAATATTTCTGTGGCTTTCATTCCGATGTGCATGATAAGCTCTGATAGTAAGTAAACCTGTATACTCGCCCTGGGCACCGCTGTTGGGCTGCAGCGAGCAGGCCGTAAAGCCAGTTATCTCAGATAAATATTCTTCCAGCTTTTCAATCATGTACTGGTAACCTGCTGTCTGCGCTGCTGGTGCAAAAGGATGAATGGAACTGAATTCTGGCCAGCTAACTGGTATCAATTCTGTCGCTGCATTCAGCTTCATAGTACAACTTCCCAAACTGATCATCGAAGTATTTAAACTCAGATCTTTATTCTCAAGCGATTTGATATAACGCATCATTTCACTTTCGCTGTGGTGTGTATTAAAAACCGGGTGTGTTAAATAAGCCGAAGTTCTTTTACCAAACAAAGCATCTGCCTCATCAAAAAACAGGCTGAATGTTTTTGAACTTACCGTACTAAAAATGGCAGAAAGATTTTTTTCTGTTTCACCAATATAATTGCTGGCCACTTCATCAACAGATAAACTTACCGTACCATCAGTATTGTAATGAAAATTTGCCTGGTTGTCTTCAGCAGCATTTTTAAATGCATTGATATCTGCCACATCAAAAGTAATAGTATCAAAAACATTATCCGTCAGCACTTTTATTCCAATGCTTTCTAAGCCTCTGGCAATGGCTGCAGTTAAAACATGAATGCGCTGTGCAATTTTTTTCAATCCATGTGGCCCATGATATACTGCATACATGGCCGCCATGTTAGCAAGCAAAGCCTGTGCAGTACAAATATTGGAAGTTGCTTTTTCTCTTTTGATATGCTGCTCTCTTGTTTGCAAAGCCATACGAAGTGCACGGTTGTTCTGTGCATCAATACTTACACCAATGATGCGGCCCGGTATACCACGTTTAAACTCATCTTTAGTAGCAAAGAAAGCCGCATGTGGCCCGCCATAACCCAGTGGCACACCAAAGCGTTGTGCAGAACCAACTGCTACATCTGCACCTAATTCTCCCGGAGGGGTTAACAAAGTAAGCGCCAGCAAATCTGTAGCCATTACCACATAACCATTCACTGCATGAACCTTATTTATAAAATCACGGTAATCTTCTACCGAACCAATACTGTTGGGATACTGAACAATGGCGCCAAAATAAGTTTCATCCAATACGGCAGTTTTGTAATCACCATGAACCAATTCAATTTTTATGGGTGTTGCTCTGGTAAGCAGCACTTCTTTGGTTTGCGAAAAAACATGCTGATCAACAAAGAATTTGGGAGATGTAATTTCTTCCGACTTGTTTTTTTGATGAAACAACATGGCCATGGCTTCAGCAGCGGCGGTGGCTTCATCCAGTAAACTTGCATTGGCTAATTCCAAACCTGTCAGATCGCAAACCATAGTTTGGTAGTTCAATAAACTTTCCAAACGGCCCTGCGATATCTCGGCCTGGTAAGGTGTGTATTGTGTGTACCATCCCGGGTTTTCAAAAACGTTGCGTAAAATCACACTAGGAGTAATGGTATTATAATATCCATGACCGATGTAAGTTTTAAAAACTTTATTCTTCGCAGCAATTTTTTTCAACTCATCCAGGTATTCAAATTCAGTTTGCGCTGCCGGAAGTTGTAAAAGTTTTTTTAAACGGATGGCTGCCGGAATAGTTTTGTCAATCAATGCATCCAGGTTATCAATGCCAATCGTTTTAAGCATCTCACTGGTTTCGG
>JAOAUI010000405.1 GCA_030157685.1 Ferruginibacter sp.
AAAGAAAGTAAAGGTGGCGGATTGATGACTTACGGCATTGCGGCATATAAAGTAACACCACAGTTTTGCGAAGATGAAGTGAATTACATTTTAGGCATTGGTGGTATTGAAATAAAATACAACCGGGAACTTGGTAAAAATATTTCGCTGGCAGAACTGCAAAAAGATTTTGATTCGGTTTATTTGGGAATAGGCGTTGGTTTGGCAAGGCAACTTGAAATACCAGGCGAAGAATTAGAAGGTGTGGAAGATGCAATCAAATTTATTTATGACATAAGAGATAAAGGATTTGATAAAGTTGCGGTAGGCGAAAAAGTTGCTGTAATAGGTATGGGTATGACAGCCATTGATGCTGCCACACAGGCAAAGCGGCTGGGTGCCAAAGAAGTCACGATGCTGTACCGCCGTACACAGGAAGAAATGCCCTGCACACAACATGAGTTGGATATTGCCATGCTGGATGGATGTAAAATTATCTGGCTGGCATCTCCCAAAGAAATAAAAGGAACAGCTGGTAAAGTAAATGAAATTGTTTGCAGCATTGTGAAATTGGGCGAGCCTGATGCCAGCGGCAGAAGAAGCCCGGTTGATACGGGCGAAACATTTTCTTTGAATGTTGATATGGTAATTAAAGCCGCAGGGCAAATGCCTTTTGAAAGCTTAGTGAATGAATTTGAAATTCAAAATTCAAAAGGGAAAATAAATATTAAAGATTCAGCTACAAATATACCTGGCGTTTTCGCCGGCGGAGATTGTGTGAATGGGGGTAAGGAAGTGGTAGATGCGGTGCAGGCTGGGAAGGATGGTGCAAAAGCAATTTTAGATTTTATAAATAAAAATCAAAACCACTAAGACACGAAGGCACAAAGAAACACTAAGCTTTGTGTTACTTGGTGAACTTAGTGTCTTTGTTGTTAAAAAAAATAACATGGCAGACATCACTTCAAACTTCCTGGGAATCAAATCTCCCAACCCTTTTTGGTTGGCCAGTGCGCCGCCTACCGATAAAAAAGTAAATGTGCTTCGTGCTTTTGAAGCAGGCTGGGGCGGTGTTGTTTGGAAAACATTGGGCAGCCAGGTAAAAAACGTTTCATCCAGATATTCAGCATTAAATTTTGGATCTAAAAAAATGATGGGCTTTAATAATATTGAACTCATCAGCGACAGGCCATTGGATTTAAACCTGAGAGAAATTGCAGAATGCCTGAAGCTTTTTCCCGACAGGGCCATGATCGTTTCGCTGATGGCAGATAATGATAGAAATAGCTGGCACGAACTGATTAAAAAAGTAGAAGATACCGGTGCTCATGGATTGGAATTAAATTTTGGTTGTCCGCATGGGATGACTGAAAGAGGCATGGGTGCTGCAGTTGGCCAGGACCCGGAAATTGCACGGATGGTTGTTGAGTGGGTGATGGAAGCTGCACATATTCCGGTAATAACAAAACTTACACCCAATGTACATTCGCCGGTGCCAACAGGTAAAGCCTGTGTGGAAGCCGGTACCAATGCATTGTCGTTAATCAATACCATTCAATCCGTTACCGGTATCGACCTGGATACACTTGTTCCAAATCCATACGTGGCAGGTAAATCTGTTTTCGGTGGTTATTGCGGGCCGGCAGTAAAACCCATTGCATTAAAAATGCTTACCACTATTGCACAGGATGCAACCACATCAAAAGTTCCGGTATCGGGCATAGGTGGTGTAAGTACCTGGAAAGATGCCGTGGAATTTATGTTGCTGGGAGCAAGTAATGTACAGGTTTGTACTGCAGCTATGAACCATGGTTTTAGAATAGTAGAAGATATGTGCGAAGGATTAAACAACTGGATGGATGATAAAGGTTTTAAAACACTGGATGATTTTATTGGCAAGTCGGTTGAAAAAATTACTCACTGGGAAGACCTAGATATTAACTATCACCACATTGCTAAAATCAACCAGGATAAATGTATTCACTGCGGCCTTTGCTATATTGCCTGCGAAGATGCATCGCATCAATCCATCAATTTAGAATATGGCAAACCTTATAACAATTATACCATTAAGGAAGACGAATGTGTAGGCTGCAATCTTTGTCAGTTGGTTTGCCCGGTTAATGATTGTATAACTATGGAAGAGCACCGGGTAGCACCTGAATACCTTAACTGGATTGAGTTTCAGAAAAGAGGTATGCCACTGAACGATCATTGATGTGCATAAAAATGTGCTAAACAGGTGCAAAACCTAAGCCTCAAAAACTTGGAAGTGATGTATTGTAAAATGTATCTTTATTGTCCAATTGAGCGGTAGAAGTTTAATAAAGATTGAAGTCCCTTAAAAGA
>JAOAUI010000406.1 GCA_030157685.1 Ferruginibacter sp.
GGTAAAATACCGGTTGATGTTAATAAAGATGGTATTGACCTGATGGCTTTTACTGCACATAAAATGTACGGTCCTAAAGGTGTTGGTGCATTATATGTGCGCCGTAAAAACCCAAGGGTAAAAGTTACTGCACAAATGGATGGCGGCGGCCACGAACGTGGTATGCGTAGCGGAACATTGAATGTACCAGGCATTGTAGGTTTTGGTAAGGCATGCGAAATTTGTATGCTGGATATGGAAGAAGATACCAAACGCATCAGTAAGATGAGAGATCACCTGGAGACAGAATTATTAAAACTGGAAGAAGCTTATGTAAACGGTAGCCGTGAGCACCGTTTGCCACATGTTGCCAATATTTCTTTTAAACATGTAGAGGGAGAAGGTTTGCTGATGGGCTTCAATAAAAATATTGCACTGAGCAGCGGATCGGCCTGTACATCTGCGTCATTAGAACCAAGCTACGTGTTAAAAGCGCTGGGCCTGGGCGATGATCTGGCGCACTCTTCGCTTCGTTTTGGATTGGGAAGATTTACAACCGATGAGCAGATTGAATACACCATCAAAGCAATCAGCGAAACAGTTTTGAAGTTAAGGGAAATGAGCCCGCTTTGGGAAATGTATAAAGAAGGAATTGATTTGAGTACGATTGAGTGGGCAGCACATTAATCAATTTGATTATTCGCTAATTTGAAGATTTGAAGATGGCTTCAATTTAGTGTTCGGTTCTCATCTTCAAATTAACTAATTTTCAAATTTTCAAATCAATAAAAATGGCATATTCAGAAAAAGTAATTGACCACTACCAGAATCCAAAAAATGTTGGCACGCTGGATAAAAGTGCAAAAAATGTTGGTACCGGCCTGGTAGGCGCACCCGAGTGCGGCGACGTAATGCGACTGCAAATACAGGTTGATGATGCAGGAATGATAACCGACGCCAAATTTAAAACCTTTGGATGCGGCTCTGCCATCGCTTCTTCTTCTTTGGCTACCGAGTGGCTTAAAGGAAAAAGTGTTGATGATGCATTGAAGATTGATAACATGGACATCGTGGAAGAATTAAACCTTCCTCCTGTAAAAATACATTGCAGTGTTTTGGCAGAAGATGCGATCAAATCGGCCATCAACGACTACCGTGTTAAAAACGGTATGGAAGAAATTAAGTTTGAAGAGAGTGTTGTTCACTAAAATTGAATAAAGATGAGTGCAGTTGCAACAGAAAACTCAATTTTTATAAGCGATAAAGCAAAAGCCAAGGTTATTAAACTGATGGAAGAAGCCGGCGTTGCCGGTGATGACTCTCATTTTTTAAGAGTGGGTGTTGTGGGCGGCGGTTGCAGTGGATTGAGTTATAAAATGGATTTTGATAACGAAGTAAAACCAATGGACCAGGTTTTTGAGGATAAGGGAATAAAGATCGTTTGTGATCTGAAGAGTTTTTTATACCTGGTGAATACCGAGCTGGAATTTAGTGATGGATTGAATGGCAAAGGGTTTTATTTCAACAATCCAAATGCCAGCCGCAGTTGTGGTTGTGGCGAAAGTTTTGCAGTTTAAAACAGCAATTTTAAAATATTTAAATGCCTCCCGTTTTTTCAGGAGGCATTTTTTATTGGTTAATTTTCAGCGGGTGTAGGTGGTATAGGCGGAGCCGGTGGTGCTTTTGGAGCTGCCGGCGGTGGAGGAGGAGGAGGAGGAGGTGGCGGTAATTTGCCATACTTTTTTTCATAGTAAGAATGATCGGCATTCCACTTTGCCATTGAAATTTTTTCAGTCACTCCATTCTTTTTTGCATACACCGTATTGGTTCCGTTGTTGTAATGAACCGACAGATCGTATCCCTGGTCATTTACAATAACCGGGGGTGTAAATTCCACTTCACCAGGTTTCTCAGGTGCTGGTGGCGGCGGAGGAGGTGGTGGCGGCGGCGGCGGAGGTGGTGGTGGAACTTCCATTGCCATTAAATCTGTTGGCGGAGGAGGTGGTGGTGGCGGAGCACTTTTACCTGTCTTGTTTTTTTGGGCCATTATGGATGTTGAAAGACAACATACCAATAGCAGCAGCAGTAATTTTTTCATGATTATATTTTTGGGTTAGATTCAAACTCTTAAAAATTCCATAAAAAAATAAAAAACCCCGCCTTTGCAGGCAGGGTATGCACTTGGTATTGGTAAACAACAAATTTTGCCCAAAGGCATATTGAAGTAAGGAAATAGACGGGTTTATATATTAAACTGCTTTAAACAGATAAATTCCTGTTTACAAATACATGACAATCGGGTGCAACAAAATGCTGCATGGACTCATTTGAGTAAACAACCAATTGGTTTATATTAGCCTGTTATATAGTAAATTGCAGCAATTCTAAAAATTCATGTGGAGCATTTGTAAAAAAGAACTCAACCAGTTTTTCAGCAGCCTTACCGGCTACATTGCCATAATACTGTTTTTATTAATAAACGGGGTATTCCTGTTTGTTTTAAACGACAGCAGCATTTTTGAATTTGGTTATGCATCACTGGATAAATTTTTTGAACTGGCACCCTGGGTTTTAATGTTCCTCGTTCCCGCCATAACTATGCGCTCGCTTTCTGAAGAATTCAGAGCCGGTACATTTGAGATACTGAAAACAAAACCGCTTTCTTCCTGGCAGATCGTTTTGGGTAAATATTTTTCTATCCTAATCGTTTTGTTTCTGGCTCTTCTTCCTACAATAATCTATATCATTACCATAAAGGCTTTAAGTGCACAGGGCGGTATTGATGGTGGCGGAATACTGGGAAGTTATATCGGCCTGTTTTTCCTGGTGGCTGTGTTTGCAGCCATTGGCCTGTGTTGCAGCGGGTTTACCAGTAATGCTGTTGTAGCATTTTTGATAAGTGCTTTCAGCTGCCTCATTTTGTATTTTGGATTTAATGCATTGAGTAAGTTGCCTTTTTTTGAAAACGGTGCAGACTACTATATTGAAATGCTGGGGATTGATTTTCATTACCTCAGCATCAGCCGGGGTGTGCTCGATACCAGGGACCTGGTTTATTTTATCAGCATAATTTTTATTTTCTTATTAACCACGGTAAAAAATCTACATAAAAAATAAGCTCACCCCATCCCTCTCCAAAAAGGAGAGGGTGTTGCGAAGAATAAAGCGAAAATGAACAAACTGTTTAATAAAATATGGAAAAGTAAAGGTTGGTTTCTAATAACCATTGCTGCGTTGGCTGCTATCAACTGGCTGGCTTCCATGTATCATACCCGTATAGATTTTACCAATGAAAAAAGATTCACCCTTTCTGAACCCACAAAAAAAGTTTTGCAAAAACTGGATGATATGGTGCAGGTTGATGTTTTTTTAAAAGGCGATTTCCCCAGCGGGTTTAAAAAACTGGCGAACAGTACCACTGAGCTTTTACAGGAATTTAAAGAGGTTGCCGGTAAAAAACTGCAATACCGTTTTATTAGTCCCGATGAAAATGTAGAAGGCACAAATGTGCTGTGGGCAGATACTTTAGGTGCTTTGGGATTTTATCCCATCAATCTTACATCGCAGATAAAAGAAGGGCAGCAGCAGCAAAATATTTACCCGGTTGCTTTTGTGCATTACAAAGAAAGTATTTTACCGGTGATGATTTACCAGGGTAAAACAAAAGCAATCACCTATCCCGAGATAAACAGTGCGGAAGCCATGATGGAATTTAATTTCATCAATGCAATTGATAAATTGTTGCAAAAAGAAAAACCGGTTGTGGGTTATACAGTTGGTAATGGTGAGCCAACGGGTTATTCTGTTGAAGACCTGGTTAAAAATACCTTGCAGCAGGAGTATAAGTTTTATACTATCAACCCCAATACACAACCTGCAATTCCAAAGGAATTTAATGTATTGTTTATTGTAAAACCAACGCAGCCATTTACAGATGAAGCAAAACTAAAGCTTGATCAGTATGTAATGAACGGCGGGAAGATCATTTTCTTTCTTGATAAATTAAATGCCGAACTGGACAGCCTGAAGGGTGAAAAAGGCGAAGTGGTTGCATACGACCGTGGATTGGAATTGAATGATCTGCTTTTTAAATACGGCGCAAGAATTAATCCCGACCTGGTGATGGACCTGCAATGCGATTTTCTGCCTTTTGATGTAAGTGGTAATGGCCAGTTTGAATTGTTGCCCTGGAATTATTTCCCGGTTTTTGAAACAAAAGCAAATCATATCATTAATAAAAACCTGGGTTTTGTAAGCGGCAGGTTTGTAAACTCAATAGATACGGTAGAAGCAGAGGGTATTAAAAAAACTATTTTATTAAGCTCGTCACCCAATTCCCGAACTATTGCCACGCCTGCATTGATAAGCGTTTTAGAAAATGTAAATGCACCTGAGAATGAGAAATTTAAAAAAACAAACATCCCAACAGCAGTGTTGCTGGAGGGAAAATTCAAATCACTTTTTGCAAACCGTTTATCTGAGACAATGAATGACTCTTTGCAAAGTATTGGTGCCATTTTTATGCCGCAATGCATGGCCGATAATAAAATGATTGTTGTTGCCGATGGTGATATTGTTTTAAACTCGGTAGTAAAAGGCAACCAGGCAATACCCATGGGTATGAATCCTTTTACTTTTGGATCACAACGTGAATTTGCATTTGCCAATAAAGATTTTTTACAAAACTGCCTCGATTATCTCATCAACACTTCCAATCTTTCAGAAGCAAAAGCAAAAGATTATACAATGCGCCTGCTGGATAAGAAAAAAGTAGAAGCTGAAAAGAACTTTTGGAAACTGGTCAATATTCTGGTACCGGTGGCTGTAATAGTTTTATTTGCACTGCTCTATCAGTTTATAAGACGAAGAAAATATACCCTTACTTAACATGAACAAAACACAATTGATATATCTGGTTTTCGGCGTAATAATTTTAATCTCACTTGTTGTGGATCTTGGCCTGATGAGTAAAAAAAACCAGAAGGTTTCTATAAAACAGGCTTTGTACCAAACCTTTTTTTGGGTAGGCCTTGCACTGGCATTTTGTATTTTTTTATGGATTGAACAAGGGCAAAAACCTGCACTGGAATACCTGAGTGCCTACCTGATGGAGTGGAGCCTGAGCATAGATAATATTTTTGTTTTCATACTTATTTTTGCAGCCTTTAGCGTAAAAGAAAAAAACTATGGCCGGGTATTATTGATAGGGATATTGATGGCCATTGTGTTCAGGATTATATTTATTACAGTAGGTGTGGTACTGGTAGAAAAATTTCACTGGTTGTTGTATGTGTTTGGTGTCTTCCTGGTGTACACAGGCTACAAAATGTTTATATCTGTTGAGGAGGATAAAGATTTTGATCCGCAGAAAAGTAAAGTTTATATTTTTTTAAAAAGATTTTTACCCCTTGCACCACATGATGGTAATGGCAAGTTTGCAGTAATAGAAAATGGTAAAAAAAAGTACACCACTTTATTTGTAGTAGTGATTATGCTGGCAGCGATTGACTTGGTCTTTGCATTAGATTCTATACCTGCTGTAATGGGCATTGTTGATACCAAGACGCATAGCTATCAGCCCACAGCAAGACTGGTAATTTACACGTCTAATATTTTTGCAGTGCTGGGCCTTCGTTCTTTATTCTTTCTGTTAAGGAACGCTGTAAATAAATTTGATTACCTGCCACAGGGTATTGCCATCGTATTAATATTTATAGGTGTAAAAATGCTGGGCGAGTACTGGATAAACCAATGGATAGATAAAACCATACAGGTATTTATTTCGCTGGCCTTTATATTGGTTTGCCTGGCAACATCTGTAGTGTATTCTATTTTTATTGACAGGGCAGCTGATAATGAGAAGCCGCTGGATGATGACCAGGCACATTAACCGGCTCAAAAATGGCAACAGCAAATAAAACTGTCGTCTGATAATTAATCATTGATGTATACCATTGCAGACATAGAAAAAATAACTGGCGCTAAATTTTTATTAAGCAACAATCCTGCTGCTGTAATAGAACACCTGCTTATTGACAGTCGAAAATTATTATTTCCTGCTTCCAGTTTGTTTTTTTCCTTGCCCGGCCCACGCAGGCAGGGTAGTACTTTTGTAAAAGATTTGTATAATAAAGG
Organism: Ferruginibacter sp.; assembly: GCA_030157685.1. Lineage (GTDB taxonomy): Bacteria > Bacteroidota > Bacteroidia > Chitinophagales > Chitinophagaceae > Ferruginibacter. The sequence goes on from JAOAUI010000406.1 coordinate 6,115, forward strand.
TGTTCGCAATTTTATAGTAGATACTTCTTTCACCTTTTTACCGCAGGATTTTGAAGCAGCAAATATTATACAGGTAAAAAATGTATTGCAGGCTTTGCAGGAGTTAACAGCAAAGCATCGCAGTCAATTTAATTTTCCGGTAATGGGTATAACCGGCAGCAATGGCAAAACCATTGTAAAAGAATGGCTTTACCAGTTGTTGCATCTCGATTTTAATATTGTGAGAAGCCCCAAAAGTTACAATTCGCAAATTGGAGTTCCCTTGAGTGTTTGGCAGATGAATGAACAACATACACTCGGTATTTTTGAAGCAGGCATCTCTATGCCAGGCGAAATGGAAAGACTTGAAAAAGTTATTAAACCCGGCATTGGCATTTTTACCAATATTGGCGAGGCACACAGCGAGGGATTTGAAAATATTGCCGGTAAAATAAATGAAAAAGTAAAACTCTTTGCAAACAGCGGTACAGTTATTTATTGTAAAGATGAAGTGCTGGTTGATGATGCTTTGCGGTTGTTTCAGCAAAAAAACAATTCGCTTTTATTTACCTGGGGTTATCATAAAGATGCAACGCTTTGCATCAGCAGCATACAAATTCAGCCATTTAACACGGTTATAAAAGCGGTTTACAAAGAAAAAAAGATTAGCATCTCTATACCATTTACAAATGATGCTGCTGTAAAAAATGCCATTACCTGTTGGTGTTTATTATTGCTTTTAAATACCTGCCTGCCGGCAGGCAGGTTGAATGATGAATTGATACAGGAACGTATGCTGCAGTTAAAACCTGTGGAAATGAGGCTGGAACTAAAGCAGGGCATCAACAACTGCTCTGTAATTAATGACAGTTACAGTGCAGATATTACTTCTTTATCCATTGCACTTGATTTTTTGCAGCAGCAACAGCAGCATCCCAAACGCACTGTTATCATCAGCGATATTTTGCAAAGTGGTAAAACAAATAAAGAGTTGTACCAGCAAGTGGCAGACATTCTGCAACAAAAAAATATTAACCGCCTTATTGGTGTAGGAACAGAAATTGTAAAGTACAGCGATGCATTTACCGGAATACCGGAAACAGCATTTTTTAATTCAACTGCCGAATTTTTGCAGAAGTTTCCGGCCATGCATTTTTACAATGAAAGCATTTTATTAAAAGGTGCCAGGCTTTTTGAGTTTGAACAGATCAGTCATTTGCTGGAAGAAAAAGTTCACCAGACCGTATTGGAAATAAACCTGAATGCCATTACCTATAATTTAAACACTTACCAGCAACTGCTGAACCCAGGTGTTAAATTAATGGCCATGGTAAAAGCTTTCAGCTATGGAAGCGGCGGTTTTGAAATTGCCAACCTGCTACAGTTTCACAAAGTAGATTACCTGGCTGTTGCCTATGCAGATGAGGGTGTTGAATTACGCAAAGCCGGTATTACATTGCCCATTATGGTGATGAATGCAGAGGAAGTTACTTACGATGTTTTGGTACAGCATAACCTGGAGCCAGAGCTTTTTTCGTTTGGCATCTTATCTACTTTTGAAGATTATTTAATGCGCAACGGTATACAAAATTACCCGGTGCATATAAAACTGGATACCGGCATGCGCCGCCTTGGATTTGAACAAAAAGATATTGCTGAATTATGCAGCAGGTTACAATCAGGTTCGGTTTTTAAAATACAATCCGTTTTTTCTCACCTGGCTGCAAGCGATTCGGCTTTGCATGATGCCTTTACCAATGCGCAGGCAAAAGCATTTCTGGTAGGTTGTGAGCAGATTCAAAAAATTACCGGATACACATTCATCAGGCATATTGCAAACACATCTGCCATTCACCGGCATAAAAATATGCAGTTTGATATGATACGGCTGGGAATTGGTTTGTATGGTGTTGATGCCGAACCCACCATTCAGCAACAATTAAAAAATGTAACCACTTTAAAAACCACCATCTCTCAAATAAAAAAAATAAAAGCCGGCGAAAGTATTGGCTACAGCCGTAAAGGAGTGGCCGTCAAAGATTCGGTAATTGCCACTGTAAGGATTGGCTATGCCGATGGATACCCACGATTATTAAGTAATGGTGCTGGAACTATGTTTGTGAATGGTAGATTAGCACCTGTTATTGGAAATGTGTGCATGGATATGACCATGCTTGACATAACCGGTATTGATGCACAGGAAGGCGATGAAGTGATAGTGTTTGGTGCAGCATTGCCGGTAAGCGAACTGGCAGCTTCAGCCCAAAGCATTCCTTACGAAATTTTGACCGGTATTTCTCAAAGGGTTAAGCGGGTATATTTTGAGGAATGAGTTGTGAGTCGTGAGTCGTCAGTCATGAGTCGTGAGGCGTGTGTAGGGAATGCTCTTCAATCTAAAATCGCCAATCTGCAATCTAAAATCCCCAAACGCTTATCTTTGCCACTTATTATGAAAGCAAGACACGTAACATTTATAATCTTATTGATAATAATTGCCGACCAGGCGCTTAAGCTGTGGATTAAAACACATTATCACCTTAACGAATCGCACCAGGTAATTGGCAGTGGATTTCAACTTTATTTTGTTGAAAATCCCGGCATGGCTTACGGGTGGAAATTTGGGGGTAACTGGGGAAAGATGGCGCTTACTATTTTTAGAATGCTGGCTGTTGTATTTGGCACCTGGTATTTGGGAAAGATCATCAGGGAAAAGCAGCATGCCGGATTTATTTTTTGTGCTTCGTTGGTTTACGCTGGCGCATTGGGTAACCTGATAGATTCTTCATTTTATGGATTGATATTTGATAAAGGGATGACCGTTGATCCGGCCATAAAAGAATATGTTGGCTATAGCGGACTGGCTCAATTTTCGTCAAAGGGGTATGCATCTTTCTTACATGGCAATGTGGTAGACATGTTATACTTTCCTGTAATTAAGGGCCATTACCCAAGCTGGGTGCCTGTTTTTGGTGGTGATGATTTTGAATTTTTCCGGCCTATATTTAATATTGCCGATGCATCCATCACAACCGGTGTGCTCAGCATTTTGGTTTTTCAAAAGCGGTTCTTTAAGCAGCGTAACCAACAGGAAACGCATCCAACTGTGGAAACCAATGCATTGGTTAATGATGAGTCGCAGGTTTCGTAAAATGCATATCTTTAAAGCATAAAATTTTCCCGGTTCATGAAATTAAATAGTCTTATAACAGCTTTTTTAGCGCTTATATTATTTGTAACAGCCTGTAAAAAAAATGACGACCCGGGCGGTGCATCTACCGGAAAATTACTAAGTGCAATAACCGGAGATTGTACGCCGGTAACTGTAAATGGCATATTTAAGGTTGACAGTGTTTTAACCGATGATAATTATGTGGATGTTAAGATAGATGTTGCTATTGGCGGGAGCTTCACTATAAAATCTGACAGTCTTAACGGCTATTCCTTTAAAAAAACAGGCACGGTAGGTACAGGGGTAAATACAATTCGCCTGTATGCCAGTGGAAAACCACTTGCCACAGGAACTAATACATTTACCATTGTTTACGGAGGTACAGCCTGTAATTTTTCAATTACTGTTTTTGGTGCCGGTGGTGGATTTGGAACAGCATTGTATACTTTAGGCGGCTCGCCGGGCAATTGTTCTGTATCGGCAATTACAGGTAATTACATTGTTGGTCAGGCAATGACAGCAGTCAATAAAGTAGAGATGACAGTAAATGTTAATGGCCCCGGAACCTATAACATAGCAACGGCAGTAATTAACGGTGTAACTTTTAGCGCCAGCGGCATATTTACCAATCCCGGCATACAAAATATCTTTTTATCTGCCTCGGGAATCCCAACTTCAGCCGGCACATTTAATTACCCGGTAACCAATGGAGCAACAAACTGTAATTTTTCAATAACCTGTAACACCGTTATTACCAGTGCAACTTATGCATTAAGTGGTGCACCGGGTAATTGTACAGCAGCTGTGGTAAATGGTACATACACTGCTGGTACAGCTTTAACGGCATCTAATACTGCCGTAATTAATGTAAATGTAACATCACCCGGTATTTACAATATTGCCACTACCACTGTAAATGGAATAAGTTTTTCAGCATCGGGTACATTTAATATTACCGGCCCTCAACAGGTTACATTAATTGGCACCGGTACTCCAGCTATGGCCGGGCCTTTTAACTACCCGGTTTCCGGCGCAGCAAATACCTGTGGAATTTCTGTTACAGTTTTATGATCAAATAAAAATATCACCTGATTTTATATTAACCAACGTTAATTTAAGAACAGGATAAAGCAGCAAAACTCCATTTTTCTTACTCTTAAAAAGACATTAACAAACTAAGGCTTAATCTTTAAAAAAAAATACGGAACTTTATCAATAGTACCCATTGGGTGAAAAGACAAAAAACGATCAATGAATAAATTACGTCCTCTATTATTTGCGGCCTTATTAATTTCTCTTTTTTCCTGCGAAAAAGAATACAGTACTGAAAACAGCGGGAATACTGATAACGAATTTATAGTTGGTATAGATTGCCGTATCAGCAAAATTGTATACATAGATACAGCCGGTACAGCAGCTGGTGGCACCGGAACAGGCCTCGGTTCAATTGAGTCAGAAATTAACAACCAAGATATTGATACCTTGATAAACGTGTATGACAGCCTGTCGGCCACTTTGGAATTTTACCTTAAGCCCGTTTACAGAAATGATAGCATTTATATTAATGCCGATGAGTATTTTATTATAGATGCCAATAAAAGGATATTAAAAATGCATGGGTTACTTGACCCTACTGATCCTCTTTCTTTACAGTTTGATGTGTTGTATGCGTACAATGCCACAGGGTACCTGGTTACTAAAACTTATTATTTAACCATCACCCCAACTATACCTTATTTAAAAATTGATTATACTTATGCAGGAGCCGGTAACCTTACACGCATGACAGCTGTTAACCTTCCAGGTGGCGATCTGCATATGGATGCAGACCTTACTTACTACAGCCTTACAGTGCCCAAGCGCTTTATTTATATTTTCCCCGATGAGATAAACTATGCTCAGTTTACACAGTTTTTTAATTTTGGATCAAGAAATTTTAATGCTGTTAAGGATATGAAAGTGCGTAATTATGATCCGGGCAATGTGGTAAGAGATTCTATTGTTTCTACTTTCAGCAATTACAGAATGAGCAATGACACTTATATCTTAAGTGTACAAATGGGAGGAGATGATCAGCCAAGCATACCGGCTTTGGCAGGTAAGCTTAATTTTAAGTATCATTGCAGATAAGATATTCTATATAAATAAAAAGAGGTTGTCAGAAATGGCAACCTCTTTTATTTATGTATCTGGACACTGTAAATTCTTTTCACTTTAAAAATTTATCCGGAATTCAGCAGTCTTCTTAATCAGGGTTCCTTCATAGTAGGCCTGATAGCAGCTAAATCTTTCCAACCATATTCGCCGGTATCACCCATTCATCAAATTCTTTTGCAGTAACATAACCCAGTTTAACCGCCATCTCTTTTAAAGTGGTTCCCTCTTTGTGCGCTTTTTGCGCAATCTCAGCCGATTTGTAATAACCAATCTTTGTATTTAAAGAAGTTACCAGCATCAGCGAATTGTCTACATGTTTTTTGATATTCGCTTTTATCGGTTCTAAGCCAATGGCACATTTATCATTAAAAGAAACGCAGCCATCGCCAATCAGCCTGGCGCTGTGCAGGAAATTGTAGATCATCACCGGTTTAAAAACATTCAGTTCAAAATGGCCGTTGCTGCCACCAATACCAATGGTAACATCATTACCCATTACCTGTGCGGCAATCATGGTTAATGCTTCGCATTGGGTTGGGTTTACTTTGCCTGGCATAATGGATGATCCCGGTTCATTATCAGGAATAAAAATTTCACCAATACCACTGCGTGGGCCCGATGACAACATGCGAATATCATTGGCAATCTTCATCAAACTAACCGCCACAACTTTTAATGCTGCATGCGACTCTACAATAGCATCATGTGCAGCCAGCGCTTCAAATTTATTTTCAGCAGTTTTAAATGGCAGTTTGGTTAGTTTGGCAATATGTTTTGCAACATTCACATCGTATTTCGGAGGTGTGTTAATTCCTGTGCCAACAGCAGTGCCGCCCAACGCCAGTTCACTTAAATGCGCCAGTGTATTTTTAATAGCTCTTAATCCATGATCCAGCTGAGAAACATAGCCGCTGAATTCCTGGCCAACAGTTAAGGGCGTAGCATCCATAAAATGCGTACGGCCAATCTTAACCACTTTCATGTAAGCCTTTGCCTTTTTATCTAAAGTGTTACGCAGTTTGGTAATGCCGGGTATGGTTGTTTCCATTAAAATTTTATATGCCGCAATATGCATGGCAGTGGGGAAAGTATCATTGCTGCTCTGGCTTTTATTTACATCATCATTGGGGTGTAAATATTTTTCTTTATCGCTTAGGTTGCCGCCATTTAAAACATGGCCACGGTAAGCAACTACTTCATTTACATTCATGTTGCTTTGGGTGCCGCTGCCGGTTTGCCAAACTACCAGCGGAAAATAAGCATCAAGTTTTCCATCCAGTATTTCTTTACAAACCTTGCCAATCAGGCCGGCTTTTTTCTTTGTTAATACACCCGCCTCGTTATTGGTAATGGCGGCGGCATGTTTTAAATAAGCAAATGCCCTGATGATCTCTTTGGGCATTTTATTGATATCCTGCGCAATTTTAAAGTTATCAATACTACGTTGGGTTTGTGCGCCGTAATAGGCATCTGCAGGCACTTTTACCTCGCCCATGGTGTCTTTTTCTATTCTGTATTCCATATAAATTTGATTAAAAATTTGAGAGTGAGTACAAAGGTAATTGATAAAAGGGAGGTAAAAATACTAAGTAAGATGCATCAAAAAAGATATTAACATTAGAATATTTACTATTTTTTTGTTATAATAATAAACATACATTTACTTTCATTCATTTTTTAAATAAATACTTCTATTATGAAAAAAGGTTTACAACTAACATTCGTGTTGGCAATGATTACCACTTTAGGGTTTTCGCAGTCGGACAAATTCTGGTCTGCAAACAAAGAAGACAAGGCTGGTATTGTAACAGATAAAGCTGTTGCAAGATTAACTTATCCAAAGGAATTCAAATTATTCAATTTGAATACTGCGTCTTTAAGAGCAGTATTATTTTCTATCACAGGTAATAGTGCAGTCCGTCAATCCACAGTTATTTCTTTACCAAATGCTGATGGTGGTTTTGAGCAGTTTGAAGTTTTTGAAGCTTCAAATTTCGAACCTGAACTGCAGGCCAGATTTCCTGAGATCAGGGCATATTCGGGCCGGGGCATTACAGATAAATATGCCACTTTAAAGTTGAGCATCTCTCCACAGGGTGTACAAACCATGGTTTTCAGAACTGATAAAGAAAACGAATTTATTGAGCCTTATTCTAAAGACCATGCAGTCTATTCTGTTTACAAATCTCATAGAAATAAAGGACAGTTGCCATGGACCTGCTCTACTGATGAAAAAAATACATTTTTTGATATTAATTCAAAAATTGAAAATACAAGCAGCTTAACCGGCAGTTCAACAGGCCAGTTAAAAACCATGCGCCTGGCTCAGTCATGCAATGGTGAGTATGCAAACTATTTTGGCGCAACAAGCGCTGCGCAGGTGTCTTTGGTTTTAGCAGCTTTTAATGCAACCCTTACCCGCTGTAACGGTGTGTACGAAAAAGACCTGGCATTGCATTTAAATCTTATTGCAAATACAACAGCAGTTATTTACTATAGTCCTGCAACCGATCCGTATTCTACAACATTAAGCCAGTGGAATGCACAATTGCAATCTACTTTAACAGCAAATATCGGAGAAGCCAATTATGATATTGGCCACATGTTTGGCGCATCAGGTGGTGGTGGAAACGCAGGTTGTATTGGTTGTGTTTGTGTAAATGGTTCAAAAGGAAGCGGCATCACTTCACCCAATGATGGAATTCCGCAGGGCGATAATTTTGATATAGATTATGTAGCGCATGAAGTAGGCCACCAATTGGGCGGTAATCATACTTTCTCCATGTCGCTTGAAGGTACAGGTGTAAACAAAGAAGTTGGTTCGGGCATTACCATCATGGGTTATGCCGGTATCACATCACAGGATGTGGCACCGCATTCCATTGATATATTTCATGAAGCATCTATTGCACAGATACAGGCTAACCTGGCAACAAAAACCTGCCCGGTATCTGTTACAATGACAGCTAACCATGCTCCGGTTATTGCTGCTGTTAGCAATTATACAATTCCAATCAGCACGCCGTTTGCATTAACAGGTTCTGCTACCGATGCAGAAAATGATCCATTAACTTATTGCTGGGAGCAAAATGATAATTCAACTGTATCAGGCGCAAGCAGTGTGGCATCACCAACCAAGGCATCAGGTCCAAACTGGTTATCATTTCCGGCTACCGTATCAGGCACAAGAACATTTCCAAAATTATCAACCATCCTGGCTGGCTTAAATGTTACACCACCATTACCCGGCGGCGATGCAGGTGCGAATATTGAAGCCTTAAGTTCTGTTTCAAGAACATTAAACTTCAGGGTAACTGTAAGAGACAATAACCCTTACGTTGCTGGTTCAACTATCGGTCAAACAGCATTTACAGATGCGGTAGTAACTGTCAGCAATACATCTGGTCCATTTGCGGTTACTGCACCAAACACAGCAGTAACATGGGCTGGCGGTTCGGCACAAACAATTACCTGGAGTGTAAATAATACTACTGCAGCACCGGTTAGTTGTGCCAATGTAAAAATTTCATTAAGTACAGATGGCGGACAAACTTTCCCAACGGTATTGGCTGCAAGTACGCCCAATGATGGTACAGAGTCGCTGGTGATTCCTGTAGGAGCATCAACAACAGCAAGAATAAAAGTTGAAGCAGTTGGCAATATCTTCTTCGATATCAGCAATACCAACTTTACCATTGGTGGTGCAGTTTCCTGCGGCGATGCTACAGGGTTAACATCTTCAGCAATAGGTGATAATACCGCCACCATAAGCTGGAACACTGTTGCAAATGCAATCAGCTATGCAGTGGATTACAAATTGAATTCATCTGGTACCTGGATAAGTTTTGCAACCGCACAAACAGGAACATCTGCAAATCTTACAGGATTAACACAGGGTTCTTTATACGACTGGAGAGTGCAGGCAACCTGCAGTGCAGGAAGCGGAAATTTTGTAGCGGCACAGTTTACAACAACTGCTCCGTTTATTTGTAATGCACCCGGCGGTTTAAGTTCTTCAGCCATCACTTCATCTGGCGCAACTGTTAGCTGGACTGCTGTCAGCGGTGCAGTTAGTTATGATGTAGATTATAAACTGGCAAGTGCCGGTACCTGGACAAACTCAATTACCGGTACAACGTCTACCTCAAGAAGCATTACGGGTTTAGCCGCCACTTCATTATACGACTGGAGGGTAAGAACAAATTGTACTGCCGGCAGCAGTGCATACGCACAGGCACAGTTTACAACTGCAGCTGTAAGTACCTGTCCTGGTATTTATGATGTAAGTACCAATGGTTCGGCAAGTGGTGCTGCCTTAATTCCTTTTAATACAGATATTAAAGGTTTGATAAGCCCATCTGGTGATAACGATTATTACAGGTTTGTAATTACAACCGGCGGTACAGCCACAGTTACACTGTCTACTTTACCGGCCGATTACGATTTGCGTATTTACAGGAGTAACGGTACTTCTCAGGTTGCTGCATCATCTAACGGCGGAACAACCAGTGAAACCATTACCCGTACTTATACCGCAGGCACTTATTATGCAAGGGTATTTGGATATCAGAATGCAAATAATGCAACCAACTGCTACACTTTAAGAGTTCAATTGGGTACGGCAAGCAGAGGAGCAGAAGAACTGTTTGTGAATAACGATTTCTCTGTATCGCCAAATCCTGCAGGCAATACAACCAATCTTGTTTTCAAATCAGCTGCAAAAGGTACAGCCGATGTAACAGTTACTGACAGAGTTGGAAACATTGTGTTACAAAACAAAGTAACAGTTGTTGAAGGAGATAACAGAAGACAACTGGATGTGAGTAAATTACCGGCAGGAATGTATTTTGTAAAAATACAGAACGGTGATAAGACACAGGTAGCTAGGATTGTTGTGATGAAGTAATAATAAGCTAATGCTTAATAAAAGGGGTTGCAATTTTGCAGCCCCTTTTTTTGTAATTTACAGAAGGATATAAAAATTAAAAGACAAATGACTTCATCTGAAAAAATTATAGTAAGCACTTTTTTATGTTTGATTTTTATTCTCAATACTAAAAAAATAACGGCACAGCAACAGGCCTATTTTCCTGATCCTGATACAGCCATCCAACACCGGCTGGAAGAATGGCAAGACCTCAAATTCGGTTTACTGGTGCATTGGGGAACTTACAGCCAATGGGGCATTGTAGAAAGCTGGAGCATTTGCCCGGAAGACTTAAGCTGGGCCACAGGAGCCAGGAAAGCAGGTGTAGCAGATAATTATACTGATTATGTAAAGGCCTACGAAAATCTTAAAACAACTTTTAACCCGGTAAAGTTCGATCCTGAAAAATGGGCAGCAGCAGCTAAAGATGCCGGGATGAAATATGTTGTGTTCACCACCAAACACCATGATGGGTTTTGTATGTTCGACAGCAAATACACCGATTATAAGATCACTGATAAGAATTGTCCTTTCTCAACCAACCCAAAAGCTAATGTTGCCAAAGAGATTTTTTCTGCATTCAGAAAAGAAAATTTCTGGGTGGGTGCATACTTTTCCAAACCCGACTGGCATTCGGATACTTACTGGTGGAAACAGTTTCCGGTGAGCGATCGTAATGCCAACTACGCCATTCAAAAATATCCTGAGCAATGGAAAAAGTTTACCGACTATACCCATAACCAGGTTAATGAACTGGTTAGTGATTATGGAAAGATTGATATACTCTGGCTGGATGGGGGATGGGTACGTAAAAAAACTGAGGAGGAAGTAAAGAATGAATTATTTGAAACTTATGAGGGTAGTCGCTGGACCCGTAACCCGCAGAGCCAGGATATTGATATGCGCCGTTTGGTAAAGGAAGCAAGAGCAAAACAACCAAAGATGATCGTTGTTGACCGGGCAGTGCCGGGCGAGCAACAAAATTATCTTACACCCGAGCAACACATACCTGATACAGGTTTGCCCTATCCATGGGAAACCTGTATGACGATGGCCACCAGCTGGAGTTATGTGCCCAATGATGTTTATAAACCAACCAATGAGATCATTGAAAAATTAGTTGACATTGTAAGTAAAGGAGGTAATTATTTGCTGAATATTGGCCCGGGACCTGATGGAGAACTGGATGCAGTTGCTTATCAACGATTGAAAGAGATCGGCAGCTGGATGAAAACAAATGGAGAAGCGATCTATAGCAGCAGGATGTTTACTGTTTTCAGCGAAGGAGAAAAAATACGCTTCACACAATCGAAAGATGAAAAAACCCGGTACGTATTTCTTTTTGATTTTCCGGAAGATAAAATAACACTTACAAAAATCCCATTTTCTAAAACTGATAAAGTACAGTTGTTGGGAAGTAATAAGCAACTTGCCTGGAAACAAACTGCGGCAGGCATTGATATAATAATTCCTGCGGCATTAAAAACAACTACTGATCATGTGTGGGTTTTAAAGGTTAAATCCAATTGATAAAATAAATGTCATTTTGAAAAAGAGTTTTATTTTTTATTTGCTGTTGTTTTCTGCGACCAGATTATTGGCTCAATCTCCTGCCTATCTTAATTTATCATTGCCTTTGGAAACCCGTGTGCAGGATCTTTTGAAGCAGATGACTATTGAAGAAAAAGCGTCTCAAATAAATAATACTTCACCGGCAATCAGCCGTTTAAAAATCCCTGCATATAATTGGTGGAACGAAGCCCTGCATGGCGTTGCCCGTGCAGGCCTGGCCACATCTTTTCCGCAACCAATAGGTTTGGCGGCAACATTTAATGATAAAGCCATTTATAAAATGGGTGTTATGGTCAGTGATGAAGCCAGGGCAAAGTACAACCAGTTTCAGCGTGAAGGAAAACATGGTTTGTATGAGGGCCTGACTTTTTATTCGCCCAACATTAATATTTTTCGAGATCCACGCTGGGGGCGTGGCCATGAAACATTTGGTGAAGATACTTATCTAACCGGTACCATGGGTGTTGCTTTTGTAAAAGCTATGCAGGGCGATGATCCGAATTATTTTAAAACCATTTGTACGGCTAAACATTTTGCGGTACACAGTGGCCCCGAACCTACCCGCCATGAGCTTGATGTTAAACCACTTAAAAAAGATTTATGGGAAACTTATTTACCTGCTTTTAAAATGCTGGCGCAGCAGGGAAAGGTTTATTCATTTATGTGTGCCTACAACAGGCTGTATGGTGAGCCTTGCTGCAGCGATCCTTTTTTATTGACTGAGATACTGAGAAAAAAATGGGGCTTCAACGGTTTTGTTGCAACAGATTGTGGTGCAGTTTGGGATATGTTTATGTATCATCACACCGCAAAAGATTCTGTTGAAGGGATGGCAAAAGCTATCAGGGCCGGGGTTGATAATCATTGCATGGGTTATGTGGGTGCTGTTATTCCTGCAATAAAACAAGGTCTGTTAAAAGAATCGGAATTAGATACGGCTGTAGCAAGATTATTAAGGGCAAGATTTAAGCTGGGGATGTTTGATGCAGAAAAATTAAATCCTTACGCCTCAATACCATACAGCGTTGTAAATAATGAAGAGCACAGAAAATATGCACTGGAACTGGCTAAGCAATCAATAGTGTTGCTGAAAAACAGAAACAATATTCTTCCTTTATCAAAAAAAATAAAAACAATAGCTGTTATTGGCCCCAATGCAGCTGATGCAGAAATTGCTTTGGGAAATTATAATGGAGAACCGGCGCATGTAAGTACCGTGCTGGAAGGAATAAAAAATGTGTTGGGAAAAAATGCAGTGGTTAATTATCAGAAAGGCTGTTACATTGTTGATACAATAAACTATAACCGTGAAAAAGATTTTAAGCCTGCAATAGAGGCTGCTGCCGGTGCTGATGTAATTGTTTTTGTTGGGGGTATTTCGCCAAGATTGGAAGGCGAGGCATTGCAGGTTAGCATTGATGGATTTAATGGGGGAGATAAAACAAATCTTGATTTGCCGGCTGTGCAAACGGCTTTATTAAAAGAGTTGAAAAAAACTGGTAAGCCTATTATATTGGTTTTAATGAACGGCAGTGCGCTTTCCATTAACTGGGAAAATGAGAATATAGAAGGCATTATTGAAGCATGGTACGGTGGAGAAGCTGCAGGGCAGGCTGTAGCTAATGTGTTGTTTGGAGATTATAATCCTTCGGGAAGGTTACCGGTTACTTTTTATAAATCCATTAATGATATACCGGCTTTTGATGATTATGCCATGAAAGGAAAAACATATCGCTATTGCGAAAAACCGGTTTTGTATCCTTTTGGTTTTGGGTTGAGCTATACAAAATTTACCTACACCAAATTGCAATTATCATCGCCCATATTGAATAAAAAAATAGCCATAACTGCCACGCTGAAAAATACCGGCAACCGGGATGGAGATGAAGTTGTGCAGCTATATATTCATCAACAGGGCCAGGAAGCCATTAAAGAACTGAAAGGGTATCAGCGGGTGCATTTAAAGAAAGGCGAGATAAAGGACGTACTATTTTTTTTGAACCCGGATGATGTGTTACATTATAATCCTGTTAAAGATCAACAGGAAGCCTTGCCAGGAAAAGTAGACCTGATGATCGGATCTTCTTCACAGGATATAAGACTGAAGTTTTATGTTATGCTAAAAAATAACTGATGAAAAAAGTGTTGATTTTGATAACGTGCCTGAGCCCTTTTTTTTTGCTGGCACAGAAGGAGGTTCCCAGGCCCACCAAAGCCCAACTTGCCTGGCATGACATGGAATTTTATCTCTTCATGCATTTTGGCCCCAATACTTTTACCGACCTGGAATGGGGAAAGGGAAATGAAAAGGAGGAAGTCTTTAACCCCACTGATTTAGATTGTGAACAATGGTGCCGCATTGCAAAGGCGTCTGGTGCAAAAGGAATTATCATCACTGCCAAGCACCACGATGGCTTTTGTTTGTGGCCGAGTAAATTTTCAAGACACACAGTTAGAGAAAGCAAATGGAAGGATGGAAAAGGAGATGTGCTTAAAGAATTATCTGCAGCCTGTAAAAAATATGGCTTGAAATTCGGTGTATATATTTCTCCCTGGGATCGGAATCATCCTGATTACGGAACTTCAACATACAACAATGTTTTTGTAAACATGATGAAGGAGATATTTACGAATTACGGACCCATTTGGGAGCTTTGGTGGGATGGTGCAAATGGCGAAGGGCCAAATGGGAAAAGGCAAGTTTATGATTGGCATCGTTTTGAAAAAACTGTTCATGAACTTTCACCCAATACAGTTGTGTTCAGCGATATTGGTCCCGACATCCGCTGGGTAGGAAATGAACAGGGCTTTGCAGGAAAGACTAACTGGAATTTATTAGACACAGCCGGATTTACAAGGGGTGCAGGCGCACCATCACAGGATACTTTGAACAGTGGGAACGTAAATGGCAAGAGCTGGATACCGGCCGAATGCGACGTAAGCATCAGGCCGGGATGGTTTTACCACAAGGCAGAAGACAGTAAAGTAAAAACACCGGAACAATTATTCAGTCTTTATTTAAAAAGCGTTGGGCGTGGTGCCAATTTATTATTGAATGTACCGCCGGATGGGAGAGGTTTGATAACTGATTATGATTCGGCAGCGTTGGTGGGGTTTAATAAATTACGTTCGGAAAATTTAATTAATAACCTCTTCAAAAAAGCAACCACCTATCATCTTTTTCATGGAATTTTAAAAAAGGCACCAGCATTAAGTGATGGTAATTATAAAACAGTTGAGCCTGTTACGGAAGCTGTTCAGGAGTCGGTAGGCGTTGAGCTTAAAATGAAACAAAACAAGAAAGTAAATTGTATTGTGTTGAATGAGGATATTTCAAATGGCCAGCATTGCAGTAAATTTAAATTGCTGCTGTTTAATAGCAAGGATGAATTGGTGAAAGAAATTTATGGAACGACTATTGGTAAAAAACGGATCATCACATTTCCGGCAGTTTCTATCAATACTATCGAATTGACTATTGAACAACAAAACAATTCAACCGGTATAAGTGAGATAGAGGCTTATTTAATTGATGAGAAGTTGATTGAAAAATAAATTACCTGCCTTTAAATTCGGCTTTTCTTTTTTCCAGAAATGCTGTAGTACCTTCTTTCATATCTTCTGTAATAAAGCAATCGCCAAAGGCTTCCACTTCTTTGTCGTAACCACTTTTGCCATTGGTGTAGGCACTGTCGCTAACAACGGCTACATTAACACACTCTATAATTTTGCCAATGGCAATGGGAGCTTTGCTCATAATAACATTCAAAATATCTTTTGTTCTTTCCAGCAAACTTTCAGCTGTACAAACATGATTAACTAAACCCAATTGCAATGCTTCATTGGCATCAATTAAATGAGCTGTCATTTGCAGTTCCATACTTTTTCCCTTTCCAACCAGTTGGGTGAGGCGCTGCGTACCGCCGTAGCCGGGTATCAATCCTAAATTAACTTCTGGTTGGCCAAACTTTGCATTTTCGCTGCACAGCCTGAAGTGGCAGGCCATGGCCAGTTCGCAACCGCCGCCCAGTGCAAAACCATTTACAGCAGCAACAATTGGTTTTTTACAATTCTCTATTTTAAAAAAAACATCCTGCCCTCTTTTAGCAAGTGCCATTGCTTCATCTTTATTCAATCCGCTAAACTCGGTAATATCTGCACCGGCAACAAATGCTTTGGGGCCGGCGCCGGTAATAACAGCACATTTAATTTGAGGATTGCTGCTAATCTCGTTAACTGCATTATCAAGGTCGGTAAAAACCTGTTTATTTAAGGCGTTTAATTTGTCGGGCCGGTTGATAGTGATGGTATATATTCCGTTTTCTAAATCGGCAAGCAATGTTTGATAAGACATAATTTATTTTTTGTAAAAATAATAATAAGACCCGAACATGCATTGGGCTTTTTTACTGCTGCTGTTGCTGCATTTCCAGGAAACGCTGGTATGAGTTATTGGTTACTGCAGGATTTTTAGAAGTATAACTAAAGGTTGGCGCCGCATCACTTTCTTCCGGCGATTTTTGATTGCCATTGTTAATTACTACCGACACTTCTAATGTATGCTCCGATGAGCCTTTATATGTTCCTTTCACCGGTGTGCAATCAGAAAAATTTCTTCCAATGGCAAGACGTACGTGGCGATCGCTAACAATGCAATTGTTTGTGGGGTCAAGGCCAAGCCAGCCAAAAAATGGAATGTAAGCTTCCACCCATGCATGCGTTGCACCTTCGCCACGCATTTCCCGGTCTTTGGGGCATATATAGCCGCTTACATATCTTGCCGGAATACTGATCATGTGTAACATCACCAGCAGTACATGTGCAAAATCCTGGCAAACACCGGCCTTTAATTTCAATATCTCATCCACTTTGGTTTCAATATTGGTAACTCCTTTCTTGTACTCAAAATTATTGTACACGTATTCCGATAAAATATTTGCATTTACCAGAGGAGATTTTGAAGTATCAACAATACCTGAAAGAAATTTTTGTATTTCTTCATCGGCAGCAAATTTTTCACGATACATAAAATCCATGTATGGAAAAATGCCGCACATTTTGCTTAGTTCTTCCCATTGCAGTGCGGGGGCAATGTCATCAATCGGAGTAATAACAGGTGTTGTACTTACAACTATATCCGATTGTATGGTTAATTCATTATGTGGTGCCACAACAGAAAAAACGCCAATCTTATTTTCAAAGAAATCTGTAAATACTTCAATAGCAGGATCATTGGTTACTTTTAGCTCATGACTTTTTACTATTTGCAAACTGTCGTTGATAGGATAGAGCATGATCTGGTTGCTGCAGTCAATAACTGTAGAAGTGTAGGTGTAACGGGTAATATGTTTAATGTGATAATCAGCCATAATTTTTTATGTATTTCCGAAATATGATTTGTTGAATGTTGAAGCAATTTCTAAAAGCTCATTTCTGGTTTGGGGTAAAAATTCTTTAAGCAGTTTACTGTTGTTTGTAAGATTACTATATTTAATATTGTTACTGCACCGCCCAATTAAAAATTCAAGTTGTGCAAAATTTTCCGGCTTGCTTTCTGTTTTTAATCTTTCAAAATAGCGTGATAACCTGTTTAGAGAATATAATAAGGAATGTGGAAAATCTGTATTGTACAAAACGTGTTGTATCACCAGGCCTGCATCCAGCGTGCCCCTGTTTCTTTTATTGTATAATTCGTAGCCGGATAAAGAATATAATAAAAAACGCCAGCTTGGATCATCAGCATATTTCTCCAGGTCGTAATCGTATTCTTTTAGTTTGATGGTGAGCAGGTCGATGGTGATGATTGCTCTTGAAAGAAAGCGCCCGATATTTAAGAAATTAAAACTCTGTTCACGGGCCATGGTAATGTCAACTGTACCATTGTATAACATGCCATGTCGTATCAGCAGATCCAGCGATGTAATGGGATCGCCGCTGCGGATATTTTTTTCAATATCGGCTTCCCGTATCAGGTGATAATATTCATTCAGGCAAAGCCAAACTTCTTTGGTAATATGGTCCTGAACCGATCTTGCGTTTTCTCTTGCACGGGTAATATTATTGATGATGGAAGCATTGTTATCTCTGTCAATAATTAAATGTTCCAGCACTTTGGGCGAATCTCTTTCAATAAGTTTGTATTCTGCTTCGGGTTTATCGCTGTAAATCTGTAAAACAGAATTCCAGCTAAAATCATTTATCTCATCCTGCGAAGAAACGTACTTGGTATGCAACATGCGTAACATGCGGTTGGTGCGTTCCATATATCTTGCCATCCAGAAAATTGATTCGGCTACTCTACTCAGCATTTTTATTCAGTTAGTTTTGTATTTCTAAATTTAACTTCCCAATACCCATGTAT
The DNA here is from genome assembly GCA_030157685.1 of Ferruginibacter sp. Taxonomy (GTDB): domain Bacteria; phylum Bacteroidota; class Bacteroidia; order Chitinophagales; family Chitinophagaceae; genus Ferruginibacter. The sequence goes on from JAOAUI010000406.1 coordinate 24,280, forward strand.
CTTTACTTCCTCCACCTTGTGATGAATTAACCACAAGAGAGCCTTCTCTTAACGCAACTCTTGTCAATCCTCCGGGAACGATATCAACTCCATCGGGTCCATACAAAGCATAGGGCCTTAAGTCAACTCTTCTTGGTTGTAATTCTCCATCAATGTAACATGGAGACGATGATAAGTTGATAATTGGCTGTGCAATAAAACTTCTTGGATCGGCCTCAATGGCAATTTTAAAATTATCCATTTCTTTTTTTGTTGCAGCGCTGCCGATCAACATGCCATATCCACCCGATTCATTTGTTTTTTTAATTACCATCTTGCTCATGTTGGCAAAAACCATTTTGCGGTTATCGGCATCTGCCAATTGGTAAGTAGGTACATTTTTAAGAATGGGTTCTTCGTTTAAATAATAACGAATCATATCCGGCACATAAGCATACACGGCTTTATCATCTGCCACGCCATTGCCCATGGCATTTACGATTGATACATTGCCTTTGCGATAGGCCCAATAAATGCCCGGCACGCCCAACATACTGTCTGGCCTGAAAACAAGCGGGTCAATAAATTCATCATCCACACGTCGGTAAATCACATCCACTTTTTCCAGCCCTTTGGTTGTTTTCATATACACATGATGATTCTCTACAACAAGGTCACGGCCTTCAACCAATTCAATACCCATCAGCCTTGCAAGGGTTGTATGTTCAAAATAGGCAGAGTTAAACATGCCCGGTGTAAGCAATACAACCGTTGGGTTACTTTTTTGAGTATTTGATAAAGACAGGAGGTTTTTTAATAGGCGATCTGGATAATCTTTTACCGGAAGAACATTATTCTTAGGTATCAGATCAGGAAAAATTCTGTAGGTAATGCTTCTGTTCTCCAGCATATAAGAAACACCGGAAGGTGTACGCAGGTTATCTTCCAGCACATAAAACTGTCCGTCGTAATCACGTATCAGGTCTACACCGGATATATGTGTGTAAATGTCAAAGGGCACATCCACATGCATCATCTCTCTTAAAAAATTAGGGCATGAGTAAATGAGTTTTGCAGGAATAATACCATCTTTAATAATGAATTGCTGATGATAAATATCTTTCAGGAAAATGTTTAAGGCTTTGAGGCGTTGTTTGATACCATTCTCAATATGTATCCATTCAGGTGCTGTAATGATACGGGGCACTACATCAAATGGAAATATTTTTTCAATGCCTTCGCCACTGTTGTAAACGGTAAATGTAACGCCCTGGCTCATGAACAGTTTTTTAGCCTGCTCATCTTTACGGGTAATTTCTTCGGAGGAGAGATTTTCTATGGCAGAAACAAAATTTTTGTAGTGAGGCCTGATGTCGCCATTGCCAAACATTTCATCCCAAATTTCAGGATGCTCAAAATATTTTCCCAATAATGGATGTCCTTCCATAAAACTGAATTTACGAATAATGTTGTTGTAAATAAAAATTTAAGGAAGCAACCGTTGGTATAAATTTAAAAACTTCTGTTCAATTTTACCCAATCTTTTATGTAATCTGCAATTTCGGATGTGGTGGCACCGGGTGCAAAAAGTTTTCCAACACCCATTTTGTTCAGTTCTGCCATATCTTCTTCCGGTATAATGCCGCCGCCGGTAAGCAGTACATCATTCATTTCTTTGGCCTTCATCAAGGCTATAATCTTAGGGAACACCGTATTGTGAGCACCGCTGAGAATGCTTACGCCAATAGCATCCACATCTTCCTGTAATGCAGCATTAACAACCATTTCGGGGGTTTGTCTTAGCCCGGTGTAAATCACTTCCATGCCGGCATCACGCAGAGCAGTAGCAATTACTTTGGCGCCCCGGTCGTGGCCATCCAATCCTACTTTGGCAACTAAAACTCTTACAGGTCTGTTTTTCTCCATAATGAATTGTATAAAACTTTTGTAAAAGTAACTCTATTCAATAAATATCACTAATAGTTCGCTATTTTGTGTTATACATGCTCAATCAATAATTGTATGAATAATTCTGCTGCCGAAATTTCATCTTACTTAAAACACGGCGACTACTCAGTTGCTGTAAGAAGAACCCTTGACCTTTGCCTGGATTCGGGCAATGATGCATTGATTGAAAAAGCCATTGGCTGGAGCCGGCAATATCATGCAATTGAAAACGGAGAAGCCGGAAAAACATTGCCTTCGGACTTTAGTGAAGAAGCCGAAAGCATTTTGCAGGAAGCATCAGCAACAGGTGCTGGAAGCACTGAGCAACATAAGCATCTTATCAGTGCTGAAAATATTTCGAAAAAATACAACAACGGAAGCTTTAGCCTGAAGCCTATCAACCTTTCTGTTAACACTGGCGATGTGTTGGGTGTTGTTGGCGAAAATGGAAATGGAAAAACAACTTTACTGCGTTGCCTGGCCGGTCAGCTGGGTTTAAACAACGGGGTTATCAGATATCATTTGTTGGAGAACCCGGATGCATATGCCATCAAAAATCATATTGCTTTTATTCCGCAGCGCATTCCCAAATGGTATGGTATGCTTAAGGATAATCTGCATTTTAGCGCTGCCATTGCAGGTATTAATGGCGATAAAAATAATTTGATGGTAAACTTTATGCTGGAGCGGCTAAGCCTCAGCAGCTATGCTCATCTAACCTGGGACCAGATAAGCAGCGGCTACCGCACCCGGTTTGAAATTGCCCGGATACTTTTACAAAAACCACGCTTATTAATTTTAGATGAACCATTGGCTAACCTGGATATTAATGCACAGCAAACCATTTTAACCGATCTGATCTTTATGGCCAAGGGTGCCCACAATCCAATGGGCATTATTTTAAGCTCCCAGCAATTGCATGAAGTGGAGAAAGTTGCCGACTCAGTAATTTTCATTAAGCAGGGAAATTGCATTTACAAAAGCAGTGACGATGAAGGAAAAATTACAAGCAATGCGGTTGAGTTTGAAACCAAAGCCGGCAGAGAAAGTATTATCAGTTTATTTGGAGAAGGAAATATTGAACTGCAGTTTAATGGTGGTTTTTATACCATTATTTCTGCTTCATTATCATCGCAGGAAATTATAGGTAAGATGATTGATGCAAAAATTCCGATAACCTATTTCAGGGATATTACTTACAGCACCAAACGATTTTTTTAAACACTGCAATATTTTATAAATGAGTAAAAGGCCATTAGTTCCGTCGTTTTTACAAAAGATTGATGATAAGCTGCTACGCAACAAGCCCGGTGCCTGGGCCAGCAGGGCGCACCTGGTTCTTTATTTTGCCGCCGCATTTGCATTGCTGCTGTTTGTTTTTTGCTATGCTGCTTTTTTTGATGCAAAACAATACAGCAATATTGGAAGCTGGAATGTATTTACAGGGCTGATAGCTTTTGTAGGCTTTGTTTTCTGGCTCATTTATTTGCTGCGCTTTAATGTTTTTAAGCGTTATGGTAACTGGTCGGCCATGGATGGCTTGCGGGACTTTGCTTTATATTTTATAAGCATTGGTGCCATGGTAGCTGTTTGTTTTATACCATCGGCAGTTGAAACCATGCGGGCCAACCAGCAATTTGGTAACGAAGAAATTGTAAAAGACATCAATGAGCTAAATATAAATGCCTGCAGGCTGGAGTATAAAATACTGCCGTTGGAGTGGAGAGCCGATACTACCAGAATTGTTAACAATAAATATGTACCGGCCCCCGGTGATGAAGTAGTCTCTGACACTGCAACTGTTGTTACACCAATAAAAGTTGCGCCTGAAACAATAAGCTATGCCACTGTTATAGACACTTCGGAACTTAGAAGTAAGTTAGCATCTGCCGATAGTCTTTTAAAAATCAATGATTCGCTCTACGTATTTTATGAATGCCCTAATTACCGGTTTGTAAGTTCTTACAGTGCTGATGATTATTCGGCAGTAAAAATGTTTAGCTCTGCAGATATTTATAACAACACGATTAAAAATTTTAAAAAACCCGACCGGACTGCTTTAATGAAGCGTATGCTTGAATTACAAACCAAATACGCAGCAAATAGCCCATATTATTATGGTGAGTATAACACTATTGATGAAAATGATAATTATGAAACCCGGATCAATAAAACATATGACCTAACCAGAATTGGGAATGGCATTGATAATGCTGTTAGGAAAAAGCAGGCCTGGATAACAGCCTGGCCCATCTACCTGCGGGTATTTTACTATATAGCATTGCTGCTTACCATGTTGGTATTTATTTTCAGGCACAGCACAGTAAAAACATTTTTCTTATCGGTTTTGGCTGCTGTGTTATTAGCCATTCTTACAGGTTTACTGATGGTTGTTAGCCATGGAGATGAAGTAACTGCACTTTCTTTTATGATCGTTTATTATGTTGTATTTGCTATACTGGGCTTATCAATTTTTAAAACTGATATACGGAAAGCGATACAGGGGATTGGTTTAAACCTGTTTTTATTTTCCACTCCTTTTGTACCCTTAATATTTGTAGCGCTTAACGAGGCAAGGAAGTATAACTTTTACCCGGATAAAGTTTACGAGGAAAGAGACCCGGCACAAACGGCATATTATTTTTTAATAGCTGAAATTGTGGGCTCCGTTATCCTGGTTATCTTAATACAACCTTTATTTAAAAAATTATACCGCAAATGGTATTCGGCTCCGGAGGAGTAAATCAATTACAGGCACTGGGTATTAAAAAACTTAATTGTTGCTTTGTTATAATCACTGTACATCTGGTGATCTGAAACAGACAGATCTATCTGCTCCACAACAAAAAGTTTTTGTAAAGGAGTTAAACTGTTGAGTTCGGGAAAAGATGTTGGAGCAGCCTGGTATGCAGTTACCAGCGAATCTGAAAAGCCGATAAAATAATTTTTATTGTTGAGATAGCCTTTCGTTTTTAATTCATAAAAAACAGCGGCAGATTTAGATAGTGTAATATCGCCTCTGCGGGCAAAGCGCTCGGGGTATAAAGGTGAACGCTCTTTAATTAGATATTTACTGCAAACACCACGGCTGTTAATTGTTTGTGAGTTGGATAAAGCGGCTGCATTTCCGGCAGCTCCTACGTTCTCATTATTATCGAACCGGGCCATACAAAACTGCAGTGGAGTAGTGGTAGTTAGCGCAACAGCTCCGGCCTGGGCACAATAACTTACGCCGGCTTTGTGCTTGTAATAAGCCGAAAGGTATGCTGAATAATTGCCACCATTGCTCATACCGGCGCAATAGCGAAGTTTACTGCGATTGGTTACACCACGATTATAAAAAGTATCGGTGATTATTTTGATGTTAGCATAATCAATATTGGTAACAGAATCGGCAGGAGCTACAAGCCACCTTAGTTTGCCATCAGCATTGGCATCAACGCCGGTTGTAGCTTCTTCAGCTTCAGTAACAATCACACCAAAATTATCATTGATCAGTTCTTTGTACAACTGCTTGAATTCGTAATTGCTTACTGTATTCAATGCGCTTCCTCCGGTACCATGCAACAGGTAAACAAATCCTTTGTGACCTGCGGGGAAATAAGAATACACGGGCTTCATCCTGTCCCTTCCTCTTATCTGCTCAAAATTTAATGCAACGGGAGTAATGGTTTTTACACTGCCGGTAAATGAAACATTCCTGTTGGGCATAATAAACCAGGTATGCCATTCTTCAAATCCATTTAAAAGTGCAGTTTCACTGCTGCTCCATTTATCAAATATCTGGTTATCTGCAATAGCAAGGCTGAATATATCTACGGTATCGCCAATTTTATATTTTCCGGCACCATAGCCATTGTATACAGTTACTGTAAAGCTGTCAACAACCGGTAGTATGGGTACAATTGGGTCGGTTGATGATTTATCGCAGGAGAGGAAACTGATTACAACAAGAGCAAAGAGCAGTTTTTTCATAAAAAATTTTGTGATTAGACTTTCAAGATAAGATTAAGTTTAATGCGCAGAGAAAAAAGCCCGTGCTTTTTCTATCCTGTTCATTGTTTCATTGTTACCAATTGCTTCGGCTATAACAAAAACACCAGGCCCCATTTTAGTGCCAACAAGCATCACCCGCAATATCATTTGTAATTCACCCACCTTAATGTTTTTTTCTGTTGCAAGGGTTTTAAATTCAGTTTCTATTGAACTGATATTCCAATCAGCAGTGCGATTATATCTTGCGGTCAATTCTGCAAAAAAATCATTCTTTTCATTATCCCATTTGGGTTTAACTGATGCTTCATCATACGAAGCAGGAGTTACATAAAAGAAAACAGCCTGGTCAAAAAAGTCGGTTAATAAGGGGCAGCGTTCCTTTACCAACTCAAGTACTTTGGTAAAATACGTTTCATCTTTTATTTCTATTCCTTTCGATTCGAAAATTTCTTTAACCATTGACTGGTAATTTGTAACGGGTAATTTTTTTATCCATTCATGATTAAACCATTTGGCTTTTTCAAAATCGAACTTGGCGCCTGCTGCATGCACACGGTCCATGCTGAAATTTTCAATCAATTCCTGCATGCTGTATAATTCCTGCTCGGTACCGTCATTCCAGCCCAATACAGCAAGCAGGTTGATGAAGGCCTCCGGTAAAAACCCTCTTTCCTTAAAGCCTTCTGTAAGTTCATTGGTCTTCGGATCTGTCCAGTTCATAGCAAATACCGGAAAACCATATTTTGCGCCATCACGTTTGCTAAGCTTGCCGCTGGGGCCCATTATCAGGGGAAGATGTGCCCATTGAGGCATATTATCCAAACCAAAAAGATATTTCCAGAGCAAGACATGCACCGGAGCACTGCTAAGCCATTCTTCTCCACGGAAAGCGTGTGTTATTTTCATTAAATAATCATCTACCACCACTGCCAGGTGGTAAGTGGGCATGCCATCTGCTTTCAGCAAAACCTTATCATCTACCAGCGATGAATCAAAACTTACTTCATGATGAATCATATCAGTAAATGAAATTGTTTCGTCTGCGGGCATTTTTATACGCACCACGTGGCGGGCATTTTCGGCCAGTAATTTTTTTACTTCTTCTTCCGGCAATGTCAGCGAGTTTTTCATCTGCATACGCAGATTGCCATCATATTGAGGAGACGGATTTTCGGCAGTTTTAAAATCATTCCTCATTTTTTCCAGGTCTTCAGGCGTATCAAAAGCATAATACGCAAAACCATCGTTAATCAATTGCTCAGCATATGTTCTGTAGTTTTCTTTTCTTTCGCTTTGGCGATATGGGGCATAGGGTCCTCCGTGCAAAGGACTTTCATCAGGCTCCATGCGACACCATTTCAGGCAGTTGAAAATGTAATCCTCGGCACCTGCTACAAACCTGGTCTGGTCTGTATCTTCAATACGAACAATAAAATCGCCTCCTTGTTTTTTGGCGAACAGGTAATTATATAAAACAGTACGAACACCACCTAAATGCAGACCACCGGTTGGGCTGGGTGCAAAACGAACTCTTACTTTACTCATGGCGCAAAGATAAGCCAGCGGGATGTTTAAAACAGAGATACAAAAAAACCGTCCCTACACTATGTAGAGACGGCTGTATAGGAATATTATATGAGAATTAGCGTAAAACGATAGTTCTTGGCGTTCTGCCATCAATTGACAACGAAGCTAAATTGTCGCAGGGTGTGCCATATCCAAAATCAATAGTTGCATAATGATTTGGCCCCTGTACTTTTATTTTACCAGCATCAATATTTGGGCAGGCAACTTTCCTTTGCAAAGCTTCCAGAATAGTGCAGGTTCTGCTGATGTTAGATGAATTGGTAACTGTGTGTGTACCAGGGAAAACAGAAAAAACATCATCTGTTGGTGTTGGAGTACCAACACCTGCAGTTTGTGTTACAGTCCTGCTGCCTTCGTGCAACCAGTATCTTGCATCAGGTGCTGTTATTTTTCCGCCAGCAGTTGTTCTTGTCCAGCTTCTTGTATTAGCAGTGCTTGTATTGAGCCAGGTGTATGTTCCCTCTACCTTATACAGGTTAACAAAATAATTGGTAAAAGTCATGGTTGCCTGGCTGCCGGCTTTTCTTACAGAATCGGTAAGTATAATATTTATTTTACCGCTGCGGGTTATATTATTGTGGGTGCAAGATGCTCCAAAGTCAATTACAATTGTTTTAGGAAAACCGCTGGCAGGAGTAATGGTAACAGTAGCACAAGGAATAACGTTATTTACAGGCTCCGGTGCAAAATTACCGGCAATGCTGTAGTCCTGTGCAATTTCCAAAAACACATCTTCAGCATCCTGAGACAGGTTGTTGGTAACAGCCTGATTGGCGCTTGCTTCAAAAGTGTTTTCAAATTCTTCGACAACGGTTTCGTTGTTTTTCTTACATGAATTAAAGCCAATGGCTAATGAGAGCATGGCAAATGCAAACAGAAATTGTTTAATTTTCATAAATTTTGATTTTGAGTGGTTGATTTTTAAGATTTGTTCAGGTAAGACTGTATCTATATAAAATGGTTTAATCGGGTTAAAAATATAATTTGCGGTATGTTTTATTTAGCAAAAACGCCAAAATGGGTTAGTAAATTGTTTCCCGGTAGTATTTGGGAGATACCCTCAAAAGAAAAAACTATTTACCTGACTTTTGATGATGGCCCACACCCGCTAATTACCCCATTTGTGCTGGATGAATTGGACAAATACGGTGCCAAAGCCACTTTTTTTTGCATAGGTAAAAACGTAGCGGAGCATAAGGGTGTTTATAAAAGCATATTGGAGAAGGGGCATGCCGTTGGAAACCACACTTTTGACCACTTAAATGGCTGGAAAACCGGTAATGTGAAATATTTGCAAAATATACTGGAAGCCAGAAACTACATCAATTCTAATTTGTTTAGACCACCTTACGGAAGAATTACCCGGAACCAAAGAAAGCTTATAATGCAGTTGAATGAGCCCTTTAAAGTAATTATGTGGAATGTACTAAGTGGAGATTTTGATGTAAATATTACTCCCGAGAAATGTTTGGGCAATGTATTGAAAAACTCGAGAAGTGGCTCTGTTATTGTGTTTCATGATAGTGAGAAGGCTTATGAAAGATTGCGGTACGCTTTGCCTGCAGTACTAAAATATTTTTCTGAACAAGGATGCCTGTTTGAAAAAATTGTTACTAAATTGTAACATTTTCTGTACAGGGGTTGACTTAAAAAAAATTGGGCCGGGGTAGAAACCCTGGCCCGTTTTTAATCCGTACCCTATGAAAACTGGGTTAAATGTACATTGTTGTTGTTAAATTAGCAACAATTTTTTTAACAGTTTTTTACAGGGTTATAATATGAGGCACTCCATTAATATAAATGATGGCCTGGTTATCGCAGTTTCCGTTGCCATAATCCAGTAGTGCAGTCCTGCCATCTCTGTTCAGCCTTACCTTTCCCTGAACTATCCACGGGCAGCTAAATTTCTTAATTAAAGATTCAGTTATAAGTGATGACCAGGTATGTCCACCTGAATTAGAACCGGTTGCAGCTCCGTCAATTTTGTAAATATCATCCAGCGGAAAATTAGGTGTGCCATTACCTGCTACCTGCAATACATCTTTTACACTGTTCCATTTTCTCCAGCGGTTGGTGTTGGTATTGGTTATTTTTCCATCAATAACCTTAACCTTCCAGCCCTGCATGTTGGATGTGCTGGTGTTTTCCGTAATGTGGGTGCCTTCAATCTTAAAGCTGTCAACATGATAACCGATAAAAGTAGTAGATACTTTTGCGGTGGGTACAATCATTGGTTTGGTGTAAATGGATACGATCTTTCCTTTTCTGTATTTCCCGTCGCGGCCAAGGCAACCGGTACCAAAATCAATGGTTACGGTTTTAGGAAAAACATGCGGAATGTTTGGAACAACTGTGATGGTGAAACAACGGGCAGTGTTTGCAGTGGTGCTTCCAAGTTCAGATAAACCGGATACATTGGCGCTTACGCCCAGGTCTTCGCCAACTTCGCTTTTATTCATGCTGGCGGTAATGTTAAATACATCATCAAACTGGGCTTCTGTTGCAGCTTCCTCTGCGGTAGCTTCCTGTGTAGCCGCTAATTCAACAGGATCTGTTTCTGTTGCCGTAATCGGGGTAAGGCTTTCTTCTTTTTTACAACTTGAAAATGTGATGGCTCCTATAAGGCTGAATGCCAGAAGCCACTTGGTGGTGATTAAAGTCTTTTTCATAAAAATAAATTTTTAAAATTAAAGGTGAATAAAACGAACAGGTGTATGACTGTTGACAAAATGCATAGTTTAAAGAATCGTTAAATTATTTTTCGGCATTTTTGCAAAGCAAACCGAAAATATGATTGTAGATACACACTGCCATTTATACCTGGATGAGTTTAAGAACGATATAACTGAAGTAATTAAAAGGGCAGAATATGAAGGCGTAAATAAATTTTACCTGCCAGGAATTGACAGCACTGAAATTGAAAATATGATATTGCTGGAAACTAAGTTTCCAGGAAAATGTATTGCCATGATGGGGCTGCACCCATGTTATGTAAAAGAAAATTACCAGCAGGAACTGGCTGTGCTTAAAAATTGGCTGGCAAAAAGAAAATTTGCAGCCGTGGGAGAAATTGGCCTTGATTTTTATTGGGATAAAACCTTTGTAACGCAGCAGTACGAGGCATTCAGGCTACAGATTGAATTATCGTTACAATATAATTTACCCATTGTTATTCATACAAGAAATGCTATGCAGGAAACGATTAATGTAGTAAAGGAATTTGTTCCCGCAGGCGTAAAAGGTATTTTTCATTGCTTTGGCGGAACGGTAGAAAATGCAAATGAAATAATTGATGCAGGATTTTATTTGGGAATAGGAGGGGTGCTTACCTATAAAAAATCGGGCCTGGCTGAAGTGCTTGATAAAATTGATTTAAAGCATATTGTTCTGGAAACAGACTCGCCGTATTTAACACCAGTACCATTTAGAGGAAAACGCAATGAAAGTAGCTATTTAAAATATGTGATAGAAAAACTGGCAGAGATTAAAAAAGTTTCAATTGAAGAAATAGCTATTGTTACAACTGCAAATGCTGAAAAAATATTCGGGTTATAGTTATTGAAACTGTATTTTTGCCACCCGGTAAAAATGGAGACTTGTCCGAGTGGCTGAAGGAGCACGCTTGGAAAGCGTGTGTAGGGGCAACTCTACCGAGGGTTCGAATCCCTCAGTCTCCGCACTAACCTCCATTGTAAAACAACGGAGGTTTTTTATTCCAGCACTTTTTCCATTTGCGTACTTCTGGATCCCTTTATTAAAATGGCAGCATGGCTATATTGCTGATTTTTAAACCACTCTTTTGCCTCCGCAGAGTTTCGGAAATATAAGAAGCTGTGGTTTATTTTACTAAAGTCACCCCCAACCAAAACTACATCTTTCCATGCGTATCTGGCAATCAGGTCAACCAGAGCCTGATGCTCTTTCAGGCTTTCTGAACCCAATTCCATCATACCGCCAAGTATTAAAACCTTATCACTACCTTCCATCTTTACAAAATTTTCAATAGCGGCTTTCATGCTTGTTGGGTTTGCATTATAGGCATCTAAAATAATTTTGTTGCTATGTTTTTCTATTAACTGCGAGCGGCTGTTTGATGGAATATAGTTTTCCAAAGCCAGTTTTATTTTTTCATCCGGCACGTTAAAATATTTACCAATTGCAACCGCCAGTAAAATGTTAGGCAGGTTATACTCTCCAACCAGGTTTGTTTTTATTGAATCTATATTAGCTCCTGCAGTTATTGAGACTTCCAATAAGCCAGTACTGTTTTTTACAAAGCCGGTAATGCCGGCACCCTTTGTTCCGTAGGTAATAACCTGCGGTATTCCTTTACTCATTTTCTGCAAATAATCGTAATCCCACATTACAAAGGCAGAACCATTGTGATGCCTTAAATAATCGTAAAGTTCCCCTTTTCCTTTGCGTATACCTTCTTCGCCGCCAAAGCCCTCTAAATGGGCTTTACCGCAGTTTGTAATAACACCATGCGTGGGCATAGTGTATGCACAATACGCTTCAATTTCTTTTTGATGATTGGCACCCATTTCTATGATGGCAACTTCTGCATCGGGTTTTATTTTCAAGATGGTTAACGGTATTCCGATGTGGTTGTTAAGATTGCCTTCGGTAGTATATGTTTTATAGGCGGCTGACAAAACTGCATGCACTAACTCTTTGGAAGTGGTTTTACCATTACTGCCTGTGATTGCAATAAACGGTATTTGTTTGCCAGCAGCAGATACAATAAACTGTCTGCGGTGATGTAATGCTAAATCCTGCAAGGTTTTTAAAACATCGGCAACCTGTATTATTCTTTCGTCTTCAGTCTCAGGGGCTTCATCTACAACTGCATAAGCAGCGCCTTTAGCTAATGCTTCCCCGGCAAATAAATTCCCATTAAAATTTGGCCCCTTAAGGGCAAAAAACAGATCGGCTTCCTTCACCTTTCTGGTATCGGTTTGAATGGAGGGGAACTGTCGATATAATTTATATAGCGCTGACATTTGCATAGGTCAAAATTAAAGGAGAAGCTTTAAATAAAGGCATAAAAAAAGCCTCACCGAAGGGGAGACTTTTTTATGCATATCATTGTAAAAAATTTATTTCTTTTTCTTACGTGAGTTTTGCTTACGCTTGCCAAAAATATTACCTTCTTTAAATCCTGGTCCTTCCGGAGGTCCAAGGTAAGTTTGTGCACAACGGAAACCAACTGTGCTTGCAGATTGGGTTTCCTGCATAAACCTGCGGGTACCTGGTGATAACCAATAAGGCCTGTCATTCCAGCTTCCACCCTTAATAACCCTTGATGAATCGTTTATTAAAGAAGTAATACCATAACCGTAAAATACGCCACTTGATGAATCACCATCAAGATAATTGATTACATCATTTTTCTGATAGTTTGCACGGTTTTTAACTTCCTCATCAGAAATATCTACTTTCTTCAAACGTCCCATACTGTCTCTTTCATATTCACCACCGGAGTTCTTATAATATTTTTGAAATTTATTACCACGGAAGTAGTTGAAATCTTCAGCATCTGTTGAAGTCATTGGTCTGTAAACATCACCTACCCACTCACTAACGTTTCCACTCATGTTATATAAACCAAATGCATTGGGATAAAAAGATTTGATATTACCAGGTATAGCTGCACGGTCATTTAAACCACCTGCAATACCCATATTATCACCACCGCCCCTTTTAAAGTTAGCTAAGAACTTACCTTGCCAGCTTCCACGGCGGTTATCACGTAAACCATTCGGGTTATTACTCCATGAATATATCTGCTGGTTTGAAAACAATTCCTCACCGGATTTTTTTTCTTTGGTACGTGGGCTTGGGTTTTGCGACAACATACCATAAGCGGCATATTCCCACTCTGCTTCGGTTGGCAGGCGATAGCCCATATTCAGAATGCCATCATCCATGCGTACGGTTGAACGGGGTTTTCCGTTAACGTCTTTTAAAGCAGATTTTTTAGGCTTATTTCTACCCTGGATCATATCAGGAGCCATCAAATAGGTTTCTGTGTTGAAAGAACCGTCAGCACCGGCGCCTTTCATTTCTCTTTTAATGGCATCTTTTTTAAGGTATCCTTTGCTTTGCAGATTCAATTCATTTACACGGTCTGTCCTCCAGATACAAAAATCGTGTGCCTGGCGCCAGTTTACACCAACAACCGGGTAATAGTTATAAGAAGGAAAACGGAAATAATATTCTACATAAGGCTCATTGTATGCCAATTCCTCACGCCATACCAATGTATCGGGCAGTGCTTTGTTAAGAATATTGGTGTCGCCCGAGAATGTATTTTCAAGCCAGTATAAATATTCACGATAGTGAACATTGGCTACTTCTGTTTCATCAATAAAAAATGATGGTACTGTAATACGGCGGGGTACATTATTCCAGTCGCCCATTACATCTTCATCCTTAGCACCCATTACAAATGAGCCTCCCTGAACAAAAACCAGACCTGGCCCTGCTTTTGGATATTTTACCTTGGAAACATGAAAATTACCCATGTTTTTATCATCGTAGTTCCAGCCGGTTGCGGATGATTTGCTTTGTTTTTTGCCAAAAAGGCCACCTTTTTTACAGGCACTTAAAGAGATTGCTGCTATTACAAGGATCATAGCGCTCTTACCAGAAAGTAATTTAGTCATATTCATTCGTTTGTCGTATTGTTTAACGAAGGGTTTTCTTAATTATTGTATATGAGGTTGTACTGGCTGCGAATATAAAGACTTTGGGTGAATTTGAAATATTTCTAACTCTTTTTTTAAAGTTAAATGTTAACATGCCATTTGTTAAAACCTGCAGGATAATTTTTAAAACCAAAAATTACTGCTTAAAGCCCGGGCCCGCCTTGTTGCAGTGCATTTACATGCAAATTAAATTTCAGTTAAATCAGGCGTTATAAATACAGGATTAATTTTAATGCAGTCCTTTTCCGGACATTGAATCTCTCACTTGTATGGCAATAAAAGCGGGCAGGGCGTTTAATTTTTTTATACTATGGTTAACAATAGAAATTTCTTTAAGCAAATATCCTGCACCTTTTTGAATTATCATAAAACCCTTTACAGGCAATGGTTTCAGTATATTTAAACCAGTCGTTTTGCTTTATGTTTTATTTTTTATGGTTCGGTTATTTTAATTTTTAATTGCTAACCAAAAAAAATATTTTTATTTTTTTTGGTTAATATAAACAAGTGTTATAAACTTGCACACAATAAGGATTAAACGATTTGTAATTATTGAATTGTTAATTTCTTACAAAAATAAAAGTGCTCAAAGGTTTTTTTTATCTTGTGATTGGTTGCATAAATCCGTATTTTTGATAATTACCCAAAAGCGAAAATACACGAAGCAGCAATAAACAGCATCACATCTCGTTATTGTGACTGCATAATTGAGGAAATTGAAAATTTTTTGAGTTAAAATCCATGTTAACACACAAAATATTATAAAATAGTAGTATTGTTGTGTAGAAAAAAGCCTTTATCTTTGAAATTCGTCTGTTTTTTAGTTTTTTTTAACAAGATTTTATAATTTAGTTGTTCATTTAAATAAAACTATTATTTTTACAACACAATACAACCATTAAACTTAACGCTTATAGAGGTAAGTCTACCTAACCAAGACAAATCAAAACGCATGAAAAAAGTAACTTTGAAACTAACTGCCTTAGTTATGTTACTGGGAGGAACAATAACTGTATCTTATGCCCAGAACAAAATAAACGTTGTAACAACTGCTGTTCCGTTTTTACGTATTTCACCTGATGCCCGCAGCGGCGGTATGGGAGATGTAGGTATTGCAACTGCACCTGATGCTAACGCGGCTTTTGCTAACATAGCCAGAAC
>JAOAUI010000407.1 GCA_030157685.1 Ferruginibacter sp.
GTATCCGACCGACCAATCCATCTTGATTTGATTTTGCATAGCTCGTTAGTTTGCAGTAAAAATAACAAATGGAAACTAATAAGCTGCATAGCACGAAAGCAGAGCGCCAGGCGCACATAGATGCATGGCATCAATCGGGTCTGAGCCAACAAACCTATTGCAAACAAGCCGGAGTTAACTATTACACCTTTAATAGTTGGATCACTAAACAAAAGTTCAAACCAACGGAGCCAAACAAATTTTTGAAGGTAGAAATAGCAGATAATGCTGAACCGGCTCAAACAAAAACATTTGCAACATTAATTTTTTCAAACGGGTTCACATTACAATTGCACACGGAAGTGAGCGCACAGTTTTTAAAACAACTCCTGCCATGCAAATAGTTTTTCCGGCATCGTGCCGTTACTATCTGCATTCAGGAGCGATTGATATGCGTAAGGGATTTGACTCTTTGTGCGGAGTGGTACAAGCGCATTTTAAGATGACTGCACTGAGCGGAGATGTTTTTATATTCATTAACCAGCATCGTAACCGTATAAAGTTGTTGCACTGGCAGGGTGATGGATTTGCAATTTTTCATAAGCGATTAGAACGTGGCACGTATGAAATCCCAAAACAAAATACCAACTCCAATTCAATCATACTCACACCTCATCAGTTGCAATTTATTTTAGACGGCATTGTTTTATCAAGCATCCGTAAACGCAGGCGATATGAGCACGCGATTGTTGATAAAACGTAATAAAATCAATGCTTTCAGAAGTGTTTGTGTAATATATTTGTGTTGTGATAATACAACAGCAAAAACTCTCTTACGAAGAACTTTTACAGCAGCATTTTCTACTCATCAACAACTACAAAGAGCTGGAAGGCAAATATTTTTTGCTGCAACAACAATTTGCACAAATGCAGCGCATGATATTCGGCAGCAAGAGCGAACGTTTTGTCCCTGTAGCCAATCCATCACAGGCTACACTTGAATTTAATATTGAACCTGTGGCTACTGTTGAAATAAAGCAAGAGCAGGTAAGTGCACATACCCGCACCACGGTTGAAAAGAAACCAAATCATAAAGGCCGGTTGAAATTACCTGCACATTTGGAACGTGTAGAGCACAAGTTAGAGCCCACAGAAGATGTGACCGCATTAAAATGCATAGGCGAAGAAATTACCGAAGAACTAGAATACACACCCGGTAAATTTTTTGTAAACAAATACATACGCAAGAAATATGCAAAGCCGGGTGGCGAAGGCATCATCACAGCAGCATTGCCAACACGCCCCATAGACAAAGGCATTCCGGGTCCGGGATTACTATCACAAATCATCATTGATAAATATGTTGACCACCTGCCACTGCACCGCCAGGTGCAACGTTTTAAACGCGAAGACATTCACATCCCTGCATCCACCATCACCGATTGGGTAAAATACTCAGGCAATTTACTGGTACCGCTTTCTAATGTATTGAAACAACAGTTATTGAAATCAGATTACATCATGGCAGATGAATCTCCCATCAAAGTACTCGATAGCGAAAAAGAAAACGGCACCTGCCAGGGATATTATTGGGTATATCGGTCACCAGTAGAAAACCTGGTGCTGTTCGATTACCGACCCGGTCGCGGCAGAGAAGGCCCTTCAGAAATACTGAAAGACTTCAGCGGTCATTTACAAACCGATGGCTATGCTGTTTATGAAATGTTTGAAAACCGGCCCGGCATCACCCTGCTCAGTTGTATGGCGCATGCACGCAGGTATTTTGAACAAGCTTTGGACAATGATAAAACCCGCGCTGAATTTGCATTGCAGCAAATACAATTGCTCTATGAAACAGAACGCACAGCACGCACTAATAATTACACACCTGCACAACGGCTTGAATTGCGTCAGCGCGAAAGTGTACCCGTACTCGAAAGTATAAAGCAGTGGTTAGCCAAAAATGTTACGCTCGTATTACCGCAAAGTGCAATTGGCAAAGCCATCACTTATTCACTCGCACGATGGGATAAGCTAAGTGTGTATGCAACGGATGGAAAATTAGAGATTGATAACAACTGGGTGGAAAACAACATCAGACCCATAGCATTAGGTCGCAAAAATTATTTGTTTGCCGGCTCACACGATGCTGCGCAACGCGCTGCCATTATTTACTCGCTTTTAATAACCTGCAAATTGAAAAACGTAAATCCTTTTAACTGGCTTAAACAAACCCTCTCAACCATCCCTGATACTAAAGCAACAAACCTGATTGAATTGCTTCCACGGTAATTTTCTAACTTTCTCGAAATTTTAAATATGACCATGGGATGGTCGTTGGTTTAC
>JAOAUI010000408.1 GCA_030157685.1 Ferruginibacter sp.
AAAGCTTTTTCATAAACAGTTGGTTTGTGTATAGTAAAAATTTGGAATGGTATTTTTTGAAAAAATGATTGACAGTGTATTTAGGCTTAAATCGTTGGTATTTTCACCATATTTACCCATGGTTAGCCTGGATAAATTTATAGGTATATTGCTGAAGGTCAAAAAAAGAAAACTATGCAGAAGTTGGTAAACTTTCTCCATATGCCCTGTTTAGGTTTGGTTAAGGTTTATTGTTTTTTAGTAAAACAATATGGTAAGATATTGTTTTTTGGGCAAGAACAAAATTATTTGTGCCTCAATCTTTAGTATAAAAAAAATATCATTTACATACTGTAAGCTTTTTAGTGTTATTACTTCTATAAAAACAAAAATGGCAACCTCTTCAGGTTGCCATCAAATTCATCAAATCGCCGGTTTATGAATCAAAAAAATCCGGGTTTTTAATACAAACAAAAATCCCTTCTTCTTTTTCTTCTATTTGAAACGTTTTTAAATAATAACCTTCGCCACTTACATTACGGCCGTTTTTCAGGCTGAATTTATATTTGTGCAGGGGACAAACCAGGTTACCAAGGGCATCCAGGTGGCCATCTGCTAACAAACCACCTGCATGGGGGCATTTTTGGGTGCAGGCAAAAAGCTGATCGTTATGTTTGGCAAGGCAGATTGTTTTACCGTTTATTTCAATTTCGGAAAGGCCGTTGGCATTAAAGCTTATATCGTTAATGTTTTCTGCTACTTTATACCAATGATTTTCCATGTACAGATTTTCGTTGCAAAAATTCGTGTAATTCGTGTAATTCGGCTAATTAGTGCGATCCAGTCTTTAATAAAAAAACTCAGCCCTGTACGGGTACCGTATCCGGTACATTTCCCTTACTTCATTCAAAATTGTCTGGCGCAGGTTATCAAGGTTGGTGCGTTCTGTTGCTGAAATGAACACACAGTGTCCCTTGGTTTCATTTTGCCAGCGCTGTTTTAAATCATCCAGTATTTCAACTTTCACAGCTGGCTCCAGCCACTGGTCAAAAGCCTGTTCTTCGTATTTATCCATCTTATTAAAAATGGTAATTACCGGTTTATCGCCTGCGCCCAGGTCGGCCAGGGTTTTATTAACCACGTTCAGCTGTTCTTCATACTGCGGATGTGCAATATCCACTACATGCAACAGCACATCTGCTTCACGTACTTCATCCAGCGTGCTTTTAAAACTTTCAACCAGGTGGTGGGGCAGTTTGCGGATGAAACCAACCGTATCGCTCAGCAAAAAAGGGGTTTGCTCAAAAACCACTTTACGGGTAGTAGTATCCAGGGTGGCAAATAATTTGTTCTCTGCAAAAACCTCGCTCTTACTCAAAATATTCATAAGGGTAGACTTGCCCACATTGGTATAACCCACCAATGCCACCCGTATAAATTCGCCCCGATCCTTACGCTGGGTGAATGATTGTTTGTCAATTTCGGCCAGGCGCTTACGAAGCAGGCCTATTTTGTCTTTTACAATACGACGATCTGTTTCGATCTCCGTTTCTCCCGGTCCCCGGGTTCCTACACCGCCGCCTTGCCTTTCAAGGTGTTTCCACATTCCCTTCAGCCTGGGTAAAATATATTGGTACTGCGCCAGCTCTACCTGCGTTTTTGCCTGGGCAGTTTTGGCCCTGCTGGCAAAAATATCCAGTATCAGGTCACTACGGTCAATCGTTTGAACGTTCAGTTCTTTTTCAATGTTCTGAATCTGTGACCCTGTAAGTTCATCATCAAATATCACCAGGCTTATATTTCCCTTAAGCAGGATGTATTGTTTTATCTCTTCCAGTTTTCCTTTACCTACAAAGATCTTACTATCTGGATGAGGTAGTTTTTGTGTAAACCTTTTCACAGCTATAGCTCCGGCCGTTTCGGCCAAAAAAGCCAGTTCATCAAGGTATTCATTTACCATGGTTTCGGTTTGTTCTTTATAAACCAGCCCCACCAGTATGGCCTGTTCTTCCTGCCTGATTATTTTTTTAGTTTCTATCAATATTGCTTTTTTATAGTTGAAAACACAAAGGTATTATAAAACCAAAGCGTTCCGGGTAATATCCGGAACGCTTTAAAATATTATCAGTTTTAATTTAGTTTTTTGAAGCAGATGCCGAAGTCCATTTGGCCATTTCGGGGCATGCTTTATATTCATCATCAACCAAAATATAGTACGTACTTACTTTTTTATTGAACCACTGCTCAAGCACATCATTCTTTTTTTCTTCCAATGCACGTTGGGCAATACGGTTATAATCGTCCTTCATATTTTCCCTGTGCGGCTCGGTTCTTGTTTTTAAAT
>JAOAUI010000409.1 GCA_030157685.1 Ferruginibacter sp.
TTGTTCTTACTTCTAAAAAATGGCGTTGCGAAAATATACGCATGGCCAGGTTAAACGCATTGAAATCCGGCGTGCCTGGTGCAGGTGCACTGGTAATACCCTGTATGTAGTTGGTAGCAAGTTCCTTCTTCTCTGCCTTAAAACTGTTTTGAGCAGGCGCAATAGTTTCTTTTTTCAAAGTAAATGGTTTGCCCCCGGGTACAGTTGCCAGCATGGCTGCAATTTTTTGTTCAACATCGGCTTTATCAACTTCTCCAACCACTACAATCAGCATCCTGCTTTTGGTACATACCGAATTGTAATAGGCTTTTGTTTCAGCAACAGTAAGCTTAGATAAAGTTTCAACAGTACCCTCGGGGCGCTTGGCTTTATTTTTTCCTGCAAAAGCCATTTGTGTTGCCATATTATTGATAGCATAATCCGGCTGCGATTCCTGCGACCTCAATCCGTTAATGGCATCCTGCTTGATGCGGTTAAATTCTTTTTCATCAAACAAAGGCATGGTTACTGCATCGGCATATAAGGGCCACACGGCATTAAAATCAGATTTGATACAGTTCATACTGACAGTGCTGTAATCCCTGGCTGCATAGGCATATACCTGGGCGCTTACATTATCCAGCTTGTTTTTAAAACTGTTCTTATCATCTTTTTTTGTGCCGCATTCTGTAAGTGCGCTCATAGCAAGGCTTTCAATACCCTGTTTGTCTAAAGCATAATTTTGCACACCGCCTTTTATGATGGTTTGTATTTCTACTATCTGGTTGCCGCTGGGCTGTACAATAACTTTTACGCCACTTATATTTAATTCATAAGCCTGGCCTTTTTGAGCAATGGCATTGTAGCTGCATATCATAATCAGCAATGCAGCCAGCCAGCATTTTGTTGTTGAAATAAACTTTTTCATATCTGAAGTAATTAAAAATTAATTAGTAGGTTTAAAAAATGCCGATATGCCTGTTGATTTACTCATTTCTGCATTGATGATAGTACCGGCAACATAGTTTTTATTAACGATGTATTTATCCAGGTAATTTTTTATATCGGCCCTTGTTACCTTTCCATAGGCGCTTATATAATCTGTAAAGTATTCATAAGAAGCGCTGCACCAGTAATAGGTTAGCTGGCTTGCCAGTGATGAAGGTTTTTCTGTCTGCCGTATAAAACTGCGCTGCAGGTTCAGCTTGGCTGTGTTCAGCTGGTCGTCGGTATAATAATCAATGTCTGTCCACATTTTTACCTGCTTCATCACTTCCTCATAACATTCTTTCATTTTAAGCGGATTGGGCAACAGGTAAATATTTACAGGCCCTACATATTTTTCTGTTTGATAATTAACGCCTGCATACGTAGCAAGTCCTTTGTCAACAAGCGCCTGCTGCCATTTGGAAGAATTCAATCCCAGGATGGTATTAAAAACATCTGCAGCAATGGTAGATGCTGAGTCATGCCTGGTATCGGGCCCATGCCAGAAAAAAAGCATGTAAGGAGTTTGCGCAATGGAAGATTCTTTTACAAAATACTGTGTTGACTGTAAAGCAGGAAATTCGGGAATAGGATATTTTTGATGCGGATCAAAACCGCTGTGTTGCCAGCTTCCAAAGATCTTTTCGGCTTTTGCAAAAGCTTCTTCCGGTTTCACATCGCCGCAAATAACAACCAATGAATTATTGGGGTGATAATACTTGTCTTTAATCACCATCATCTTTTCGGGTGTAGCGGTATTTATCACGTTGTGGTCGCCAATGGGATTTTTACGGGTAACTAAATCGCCCCATAATTTTTTCTGACATTCGTACCATATCTGAAAACCGGGATCACTTTCTCCACGCTGAAATTCCCCATCTACCACAGGCCTTTCCTTAGCCATATCCTCGGTACGGTAAATAGGGAAACGGATTGCGGAATTCATAAAATTCAAACCAGCATCCAGGCTGTCTTTATCAAAAGTAAAATAATAGTTTACCCGCTCATCGCCTGTGGTACCGTTCCAGATGGCGCCCAGTTCCTGGGTTCGCTGCAAAAACTTTTCCTGGTCGGGATAATCCCTGTTGGCCTTAAAAAACATGTGTTCAAATAAATGGCTGAGGCCGCTGTATTCAGGGCCTTCAGTATAGGCGCCGTTGCGTACTGCAATTTCAATGGTGGCAAGTGGTACTTTGTGGTTTTCAATAACCACCACTTCCAGGCCATTGGATAGTTTTTTCCAGAAATAATTTTCAGGGAGTCGGGGTTGTGCCGAAGCAAATGCTGTTGTAAACAACAACATAATGGCTAATGTTAGTTTATTCATGGTTAAATATTTAATAGAAGATAAACATATAAAAAAAACAGCGGTTATGCAAAAAAGTACTGTTAATTCTGCAAATTGATAGAAACAAAGACGACACTAAGTGTACTGATTAACACAGAATTTTGCCTGAGAAAAAAAATCCGCTTGTAAAACACGTTGTAAAACAAAAGAGATCATTCAGTACAAGGTTTCTGCTGGAGTGGTTAAAACCAGGCGGCTTATCAATGAAAAATAAGCAGCCACCAGCATTTGCTCTGCCGGGGAAGTTATTGTATTAAGAAACAATACATCTTTTAACCCCGGTTTGTACAGGGTTTTAATTATGGGTGCATGTTGCAGAAATGCATATAATGAATCTCCCTTCATCAGGCAATAACCCTGTAAAACCTGCATGGGTTTTACATTTTTCCGCTGCAGCGTCTCTTCTTTATACAATGGTTTTATAAAGAAAGAATCATTGCCCGATCTGAGGTACCCTTTGATATCAGCAGAATCAAAATCCCTTTCAGCCCTTGCATGTTCAAACTCAAACTGTACTTCACCTTTTAATATTGGAGATTGAATAAAGCCTGCCAGCATCTTCTTATTTGGCCTGACGTTTTTTTTATACCTGTCATAGTTTGGATCATTTATATCAGGCTTCAGAATGATATCTGTCAATATAGAGTTTTGATCCGACTCACTTTGAAGGTTCTTCGTCTCATACCAGATGATACATTGCAAAGAATCGGTACCAAAAATCATTTTATTTTCAACCGTTTTGAATACAAGGGAAGAACGGGGAAATATGATGCCAAAGGTTAAAACAGTGTCGCTATAAGCTGACTTTATCAGGGTATCGCTGATCACCCTGTATTCCATTACCTGAGTGCTGCTGGTTTTCAAAAACGGGAGGGTTATTTCACCTGACCTGAAATTGCTACCCAATCCCTGGGGCAATATCAGTTCTTTCATGCCGTAGCACGACAACATCAGCGAACAAAAGGTTACGCATATGTAATGTGATTTAGAAAGAATCACCTTTTTTTATTTAGCTTAATGAAGCTATAAACTATGATGACCAGTTTCTATGACTTTGGTAAGTACGATTGATGAGGCTTATCAAAATAAAAATTGCGGTCCTCCAACCTGGTTCGTATCTTATTAACCGGAACAGCAAACAATCAAAATGGTTTGTGGAGATACAAACCATGACGGAGAGAAATTGTAATCGGGAATACATTGCACCAGTGAGTAAGTAAGTATCACACAACCGCTTCTTTTAACTCCTGCACCAGCATTGCACCTTTTTCAAGCGCCTGTTGGTTAATGGGAAGCAGGCCATGATATTTTTCGGGTAATACTTTTTTTAATGCTTCCAGTATGGATTCAATTTTTACAACAGATTTCATTTGCAGGTAAGCACCCAGTATGATCATGTTCATGATCTTTGCATTTTTCATAAGAAGGGCTTCGGTACTGGCAGGAATACCGATGATTTTGATATCTGTACGGGTACTGGGGTTAAAAATATTTCCGGATTCGTACAACAGCAATCCGCCGGGTTTTACCCTGGGGGCAAATTTATCCATTGAAGGTTGATTTAAAACAATGGCTGAATCAAACAGGGAAATAATGGGGGAGCTGATCTTATCATCTGCAATAATGGTTATACAGTTGGCTGTGCCTCCACGCATTTCGGGGCCGTAAGATGGCATCCAGGAAATTTCTTTTCCTTCTACCATACCGGCATAGGCCAATGTCATACCCAATGATAAAACACCCTGACCACCAAAGCCGGCCACGATAAGCTCTTCCAGTTGTTTATTATTACTGCTCATTTGCTGATGGGTTTATACCGTTTTTAAATTATCCGGTTGCGGCAGTTTGATATCGCCCAACGGAAATGTTTTTACCATTTCTTCATCAATAAATCTGGATGCTTCTGCCGGAGTCATCTTCCAGTTGCTGGGACAGTTACCGATAATCTCCACCAGGCAGGTACCCTTATATTGCTGCTGGTATTTAAATGCATTCATCAGGGCTTTTTTGGTTCGGCGTACGCCATTGGCACTGTTAACCGCCTGCCGGGTAACATAAACAGCACCGGGTAAATTGGCCAGCAGCTCAGCTACTTTTATAGGTGCGCCATAATAACTTACATCTCTTCCATCGGGGCTGGTGGTGGTGTGCATGCCAGGCAAAGTGGTTGGTGCCATTTGCCCGCTGGTCATTCCGTAAACTGCATTATTCATGAATACGATAAGGAAATTTTCGCCACGGTTAACTGCATGCAGGGTTTCTGCAATACCAATTGCTGCCAGGTCACCATCTCCCTGGTAAGTAAAAACATATTTTTCAGGCATCAGCCTTTTTATACCGGTTGCCACGGCACAGGCACGTCCATGCGCTGCTTCCTGCATATCAATATCCATATAATCATATGCAAAAACCGAACAGCCTACCGGCGCAATGCCGATCGTTTTTTCCTGTATGTCCATGTCTTCCACCACTTCCATGATAAGTTTGTGTACCAGACTGTGAGCACAGCCGGGGCAATAGTGCATATGCACATCTACCATGGTGGCTGGTTTATGATACACCACTTCATATTCTTCTTCATGGCAGGCAGGTGTAACAACATCCAGCGCTGTTTCGGGTAATACATGTTCTTCAGTTGGCATGATGATACTGAATTAAGGTTTCTAAATGATGAACAATATCTTCGGGAGTGGGCATCATTCCTCCCATACGGCCATAAAATTCCACAGGCACTTTTCCATTCACGCCCAGTCTTACATCCTCCACCATCTGCCCGCTGTTCAGTTCAACAGTCAGCATCATCTTTACCTGCGTGGCCAGTTCTTCCAGCCGTTTGTATGGATAAGGATATAAAGTGATGGGTCGAAATAATCCAATCTTAATTCCTTTTTCCCGTACAATATCCATTGCTTTCTGGCAGATCCTGGCACTTAACCCATAGGCCACAAAAAGATATTCGGCATCAGTCGTATTATATTCTTCAAACCGTACTTCATTTTCCCTGATGCGTTTAAATTTTTCCTCCAGTTTCAGGTTGTGCTTTTCCATTCTTTCAGGTTGAATAAAAAGAGAAGTGATATAATTCCTGTCTCTTGTTTTTGGCTTACCGGTAGTTGCCCAGGATGATTTATCAACAAGCGGCCTGGTGTATGGATGAAACTGCACCTTCTCCATCATTTGCCCGATAGCTCCATCAGATAATATCAGTACCGGGTTGCGGTATTTGTCTGCCAGGTCAAAACCCAGAAAAACAAAATCGGCCATTTCCTGTACAGAAGCCGGTGCCAAAACGATCAGTTTATAATCGCCGTGGCCGCCACCTTTAACCGATTGAAAATAATCGCCCTGCCCCGGCTGAATGGTTCCCAAACCAGGACCAGCCCGGTTTACATTAACAATTAAACAGGGAAGTTCAGCACCGGCCATATAAGAAATTCCTTCCTGCATTAAACTGATACCGGGAGAAGAAGAACTGGTCATGGCACGAAAACCGGCACCTGCTGCACCATACACCATATTAATGGAAGCCACTTCACTTTCGGCCTGCATTACTATCCGGTTGTATTTAGGCATTTCCCTGGCAAGGTATTCAAGCACTTCAGATTGAGGGGTGATGGGATAACCAAAATAAGCATCGCAACCTGCCTGGATAGCCGCTTCGGCCATTGCTTCATTCCCTTTCATGAGTTTATAATCTGCCATAGCAATTTATTTAGAAGGACTGACCATTGATTGTAACTGTTCCCGGATATTTTCAGGAGTAATGTCAACCGGCTTTTTTACAGGATGGGTGCGATAAACCGTTATCACCGCATCCGGGCAAACAAGTGCACAGTTTACACAACCGGTGCAGGTATCGTTATTGGCAATAATGTACCGGTAACCTTTGATATTGATTGTTTCAGATAATGTAAGCGCCTGTTCTTTGCAGGCAGCTGTGCACAATTCACAGCCTTTGCATTTTTGAATATCTATTTCCACCTTTCCTTTCACTTTTCTTTCCCTGGCAGGAGCGTTTATTTTGCTGTTGTCTTCCATTTTGGTTCTTTTAAAATCTGAACAGTAACAAATTTCGAAATAACTAAACGGGAATAACAGATAGCCTGTCATACTTTGATATGATTATTATCAGTTTAAGTGCTTACTTAAATGGTATAGGATTGTTAACTTTATCAAATAAAATAACACGTATGAATATAGATAATAAAATCCCTCTGGTTGATGGTGAAGATATAGATGCAGACATAAGCCCAGAAGAAAGGTCTTTACTGGACGATAGCCTGGAAAATATGATCTCTGTTGATAACAACAATTTAAAAAGATCGGCACTCGACATGACCGATGAAGACGGTGAACTGATCAATGAAGCAAGTTTTGATCTGACCGGTGAAGACCTGGATATACCCGGTGCTGAGCTGGATGATGAAGCAGAAGAAACAGGTGCTGAAGATGAGGAAAATAACGGTTACAGTATTGCCGATACAGAATAGCGGTATATATGACGGCTATCTCCATCTTCCGCACAACTGGCTTAAGTGTATGTCTGCAACAGGTTAATGTGCCCGTATATAATGTATTGTTGTTTATTTAAATTCTGCCAATTGATGAGGGCATAAAAGATTATTTTAAGTTTCCTCTGGCTCTCCCTTTACTTTATGAATATAATTCTCATGCTCTTTCAAATGCTCTTCGGGCGGCACTTTAACCGAAAGCGGGCCGTTGCCGATGATTAAAAAATAAATAAGAAGCAACAAAATAATGATTGAAAGAAACAACTCTGAATATGGGCTGAATGCATCTTTGGTTGCGTTGATATTTACAAAAATAATCGCTCCTGTTAAAACAGGTATCTGTATTAAACAGGCTGCACGGGTAAATAAGCCAAGAGCTAAAAAGAAGCCGCCGAGGATATGTGCAAAGGCAATTCCGTGAGCTAAAAGCACCACCATAAATTCGCTGAAGGGAGAAGTGTTTTTCATCAGGCTGATGAGATTACTGCTGTTGCGGAGAAAATCAACACCTTTATAACAGAGAAAGATACCTAAAGCTATACGAATAATATCCAACCATTTTGGGTGATGCCTGTCACCCCAATTTTCAAATTTTTCGAGGAGGTTCATAACGAATAATTTAAAGCGTTAAAAAAAGAACTTGTATAAATATAATTCAAATAAAAGGGAAATGCAAGTGCTATTTATGCACGTTAAAATGGCAAGGAATGAAGATCGGATGTGAGTTTAGGAAATAATTTGAACAGCTGTATCATCCAATAATTCTGGTAGTAACACTATTTTAGCCTTGAAACCGGCAGCTATCCGGCCTAATTGATCATCCATTTGCATTACCTGCGCCGGATACAGGCTGCACATGCGAAGGGCTTCGCCGGTTTCTATACCAACATGTTTTATCAGGTTTTGTAGCGCCTTGTACATCGTTAATGCCGATCCGCTCAGGATATTGCCGGCTGCATATTTATCTCCATCAGGTTGATGCTGGTAATAACCCTCGGTTGTTGTGGTAACTGCATCGGTAATGGCGAAAAGCCTTTGCTGCATGATCTTTTTTGCGATGCTGATGGCAGCATAATCAACATGAAAACCATCTGCAATAATACTTGCCCGTATTTGTTGATGATTGAATGCAGCACCTACCAGGCCGGGGCTGCGGTGTTGCAGCGGGCTCATGGCATTGTATAAATGAGTTACAGCAGTAATGCCGTTATCATAACTCTGCATGGCTTCATCATAAGTTGCATTGCTGTGGCCTGCAAAAATTTTAATACCCGATGAATGGATGAGGTTAATCACTTCTTTACTGCAAACCTCTGGAGCAAGTGTGATGATCTTAATAACATCTTTACCATACTCTAATAATGCTTCAACTTCTTTTAGCGAAGGGCTGTGTATCAACGATTCTATATGAGCTCCTTTTTTCAATTTATTTATCCAGGGGCCTTCTGCATGAAGCCCTAAAATACCTTCGCCGCCCTGTTGCCAATAAAGTCTTATGGCATCAATGCATTTAAAAAATACTTCGGGCCGGTTGGTAGCAACAGTTGGCATGCAAAAAGCAGCGCCACCGCTGTTACTGTATTTATTTAATAATTGTAAAGAATCTGTATCTGCATAAACAGAAAATAATTTTTCATAAGCACCATATATCTGAAGGTCTATAAATGCCGGAGCCAGAATGCGATCGCTGAAGTTTACAGCTTCCATCTGCTGATCTAATGATGTAACAGGAAGCACGTCTGTTATGATACCATCTGCAACAATGGCCGCATGTTCATGCAGCCATTGTTCACCTGTAAAAATATGTTTAGCTATATATGCTTTTGCTGCCATAAATGTTTATGCAGCAAAAATAACAAAACACCATAAGCTTACTTTAATTTAAAAATAATACCACCCTGTACCTGGGTAATGTCTCTGCCGGCTTCTATATTAATACCAAACGCAGGGGTTATAAAATACGAAGCGCCAACAAAGCCGCCAAACACAGGTATCACTTCGTTTTGTTTGATTCTTTCTTCATTTTTGTTGTAGGAATATTGATTAAAACCTGCACCTGCCGAAAGCCCGGCATAAGTATCAAGCCCTTTTATATTCCAGCCATGGTGCCATGCAGAACGGCCTGCAACTATAAACGTATGGGCTTTATAATTATCAAACGCACCACCATTGGAAAACGTGCCACCTGCCTGGGCACCCAGGGTAATTATGCCGGGGCCTGCCTGCCACAAACCTACTTCAACTGCAGCTTTTGTACCCAGTGCCTTATTGTAATAATTACTGTTGTACTCATTGCCAATACCAACACCGGCATTAAAAATTATACTGCCTTTTTCAACCGGCGAAACCTGGCTTTGGGCATTGCTGGTTGCAGCAATGCTTAAAGCAATGCCGAATAATACAGGGGAGATTAAGTTTTGTTTTTTCATACCCAACAAATAAACAAATACTATACCAACCGGTTTTTATCTGATATGCGACATCGTTAATTATTTTAAAAAAGAAACAGCTGTTAAATGGATAGCAGCCCCGGGGGTTCATATTTATTTTTGATGAGTATTTCTTTTAACAAAAGGAATTTCCCTAACTTCCATTAATGAAACATTTTAAGTTTTATTCCAAGGAAGACATCCTGTCTATGACAAGGGTAAGGCGCTTTGAAACCAAGATGGGAGAGCGTGTAAAGTTTTTAAAACCTGATGGTGAGTGGCCCGAGGTTTTGAAAGAATCGGGCGCAAAATATGTAATACTGGGTATTCCTGAAGATTTTGGGGTGAAGGCAAATTATGGTGTTGGGGGCACTGAAACTGCCTGGTTATCTTTTCTTACTTCATTTTTAAATATACAGAGCAACGATTTTTTAACCGGTGAAAACACCTTGATACTGGGGCATTTTGATTTTGGCGATATCAAATTCCTGATTGAGAATAATGCCTACAATCCCGAAGAAAAAATAAATGCTTACCGCCATGCATTGAATATGGTTGACGAAGAAGTGGAGAACCTGCTTAAAGTAATTGCATCTGCAAAAAAAATACCCATCATCATTGGTGGCGGACATAATAATGCATACCCCATTATTAAGGGCGTTGCAAAAGGTTTGCACAAAGCAGATCTGATTCCATTATCGCAGATCAATTGTATAAACCTGGATGCCCATGCCGATTACAGTGTGGCAGAAGGAAGGCATAGCGGTAATGGCTTCCGCTATGCAGAAGAAGATGGTTACCTGGGAAAATATTGTATGCTTGGGCTGCACGAAAATTATATTTCGCAAAATGTTTTAATGGATATTCATAACAACCCCTTTATAGATTATATCAGTTACGAAGAGATATTTATTCATGAGCGAAAGAACTTTATACA
>JAOAUI010000410.1 GCA_030157685.1 Ferruginibacter sp.
ATCTTATCTTCCAGGATGGCACTGCTATTATTTCTGATGGCGTTCCTCCTGCTATTGATCATGTAGATGGCGGCTGTTCCAAATTGAACGTGTTTTTTACAACCGATATTAAATGTAATAGCGTAACATTCAGCGGCAGCGAGTTTACGATTAACCCCGGAAACATAACACCAACCAGTGTTACATCCAATTGCCAGTTTGGCGACCTAACCATTACAAATTTATCCGTTAATCTTCCTGCAATACTGGCCCCGGGCAATTATACACTTACTGTTAATGATGGTACAGATGCTGATACCTACAGAAATGTTTGCGACGATTCTATGCCCAGGGGAACAACGGTGAATTTTACCGTAACACAACCCATTGGCAACTATACGTTACCACCCGAAACTTGCAGGGGTAATGTTACCAGCTTTGTAAGCTCAAGCGACCCCCTGCCCGGCAATACGGTTACCCAATGGCATTGGAATTTTGGAGATCCCGGCAGTGGTGCGGCCAATACATCTGCACTGCAAAACCCATCACATACTTTTAGTACAACAGGTAGTTTTCTGGTAAAGCACTGGATAGTAAACAGCATGGGCTGCAACAGCGATACATCAGCACAGCTGGTAAGCGTTATACCGCTTCATAATATTGTATTAAATGGCGGCACACCCAGTCAGACAGTTTGTATAAATAATGCCATTGCAGCATTTACATTAAATATTAGCGGAGGAGCTACCGGCATACAGCCAGCAGCTAATTTACCTGCCGGTGTTACAGCAACATTAGCCGGCAATATTATACTCATTGCCGGTATACCCACTGTTGCCGGTACATTTAATTATACCATTACTACAACCGGTAACAGTTGCACACCTGCTGTTTATACCGGCACAATAACTGTTACTGCAGATGCCACGCTTTCCCGTACATCTGCCGCAGGCACTGATGCACAGGAACTTTGCAAAAACAGTACTATTAACAATATAACATATGATTTTGGCGGAAGCGCCACCGGTGCAACCGTAACAGGTTTACCTGCCGGTGTTACCTGGTCGGTTGCTGGCAATACAGTAACCATTACCGGAAGCCCAACAGTTGCTTCGCCAGCTGCATTTACTTACACAATTACTACACTTGGGCCATGCGTAAAGCCAAGCCTTAGCGGTACTATTTTAGTTAATGCCCTGCCAACTGCGGCATTTAGTTTTGTTCCGCCCAGTTGCGAAACCAGGGTTATCAGTTTCACTGATGGATCTACTGCAAACATTGGTGCACTTGACCAATGGACATGGGATTTTGGTGATGGCCCTCCTGGCAGTACAATACAAAATCCAACGCATGTATATGCTTCTGCAGGTGCTTACACCGTAACACTTAGGGTAAGAAATGATAAAGGTTGCATCAGCAACCCTATATCATCTGCAGTAATAAATATTGATAACAGGCCGCAGGCCGGTTTCATTATTCCGGAAGTATGTTTAAATGACAGCTATGCCCAGTTTATTGATACCAGTAAACTTTTAAATGCTGCCATCAACAGCTGGGAATGGAATTTTGGAGATCCCGGTTCTGGCCCTTTAAATACATCTAACTTACAAAACCCAACACACAGTTATGCTGCTCTTACCAGTTATAATGTTCGTTTAATTGTATGGAATAATATAAAAGGTTGCAGAGATACTATTACACAAACATTAGTAATCAATGGCAGTTTTCCCGTTGCCAATTTTAATGTAAATAATCCTGCGGTACTTTGTGCAAACGATTCGGTTGGTATTGTAGAAGCATCTACTGTTTTTCCGGGCTCTATTTCCAAGGTTGAAATTTACTGGGATAATGTAAATGCCCCCGGCGTTTTTCAAACAGATAACACGCCATTTCCCGGAAAGACATACAAACATTTGTATGCAAATTTTCAATCGCCACTTACCAAAACATTTACGATTCGCTACAGGGCTTATTCAGGCGGCGTTTGTGTTAATGATAAATTGGCAAACATCACTGTTCATGCTGCACCATTGGTGCAATTTAATAATATGCCCGATACCTGTTTACTGGTATCGCCATTCCAGCTAACACAGGCCAGCGAGATTGGTGCGGTGCCGGGTACAGGTGTTTACAGCGGTCCGGGTGTTTCTGCTTCCGGTATATTTAATCCGCAGGTTGCAGGTGTGGGTACACATACCATCACCTATACTTTTACTTCAACCGCCGCAGGCTGTGTTGATTTTAAGAGCAAAACCATTACTGTACTGGATACGGCACATGCTGCATTTAGTTTTGTATCGCCAAGTTGTGAGCAAATGCCCACTTCATTTACTGATATTTCTACAGCTCCCCCAACAGTAACCATGACCAATACTGTTTGGGATTTTGGAGATTTAACACCTGCAGAAAATCATGCACCGGGTTCTACATTCGGGCATTTGTTCCCGGCCCCCGGTACTTATACTGTAACCATGTATAATGAATCGGCTGCGGGTTGCAGAAGTACCATTACCAGCAGGCAGGTTACTATCGATCCCAATCACAGCATCTCATTAACATCAGCAAATAATATTCAAACACGTTGTATAAATAACAGCATTGCTCCCATTATTTATAACCTGGCTGGTGGTGCCACAGGTGTTACCATTACCAACCTGCCACCGGGTGTAACGTATACCGTTGTTGGTAATACGGTTACCATTTCAGGTGCCCCAACATCTACGCTTAATTCGCCATATAATTTCACTATACAAACTACTGGAAACACCTGCGTAGTTGCACAGGCTATTGGCTCAATAACTGTTGAGCCCGATCATACCATTGCATTTGCCACCGGTGATACCACACAATCTGTTTGTGTAAATACACCCATTGATCCAATTGTGTACAACATTGGCGGTGGTGCCAGCGGCGCCACCATTACCAACCTGCCTCCGGGTATTGTGTATACCGTAGCAGGCAATACAGTAACCATCAGCGGATCGCCCACTACAACAGCGGGCGGGCCTTTATTTCAGTATGCCATACAAACAACCGGCAACACCTGCATTAAAGCAAATGCAGCCGGAGAGATAAGGGTAAATCCCTATCCTGTACCAAACTTTACTTTAGATAAACCCGGCTACTGCGTACCCAATGCCATTGTTAAATTTAATAACACATCTGCCATGCCCGATGGAAGCCAGATGACCTACGCCTGGGATTTTGGTGAACCATCCAGTTTATTGAATAATGTTTCTACGCTGGTTCATCCATCGCATTGGTATAGTACCGAAGGGCCGTTTAAAGTAAAACTTGCTGCAAAAAGTATGGCTGTGTTAAATGGCAATGTAATAGGCTGCCAGCATGATACTACGATAGACTTAATCACCATTCATCCGCAGCCCATGGCAAACTTTATTCAAAGCCAGCCCAGTGCATGTTTGGGCGATGTGGTTAGCTTTACAGATAAATCATTGCCGCTGGATGGTATTACCACCAAATGGTTTTGGGATATGGGCGACGGAACAAAATTTGACATACCCAATTTTACATACACCCATGGCGATACACTGGATTATAACATTCGTTTTTACATTGTTAACAGTCATGGCTGCAACAGCGATACCATCAACAGGCCGTTTAAAGTTTATCCCAACCCAACGGTATATGCCGGCGAAGACAAAATGATATTGCAGGGCGCCAGGGTAATTTTAGCCCCCCTTACCACCGGTGTACAATTACAATATTTATGGACACCCAACCTGTATTTACTAAACAGCAACAATACCATAAAAAATACAGTGGCCATGAATGTGCAGGAAAGTATTACCTACACGCTGGTGGTTACTGCCCGTGGCGGTTGCCAGCGCCGTGATGATATTTATATTAAAGTACTTAAGCAACCAGTTATACCCAATACGTTTACACCTAATAATGATGGTACCAATGATACATGGCTCATCACCTATCTGAATGATTATCCAGATTGCCAGGTAGAAGTATTTACCCGTACCGGCCAGCTGGTATTTAAAAGTGTAAAAGGATACCGCATTCCATGGGATGGTATGAAAAACGGCAAACCACTACCAGTTGATACCTACTATTATATTATTGACCCCGGTTTTGGAAGAGACCCGATAACGGGATATATAACGTTGATGAAGTAATTGTAGGATAGTTTTTCATTGATAAGTGAGATGAAAGTGTATCAATTTAAAGAATCTCCAAAACGGAATCTTTGTATGGAAAATAATGAAACTATTTTTTCTGAAATGGAGACATCTGAAGTTGAAGTTACCTTACTTCAGGGATTTTTGATAAGGCTATTCGATTTTGCTATAGACATACTGCTTCTTTATATTTTCTATTTACTTGTTCCCCGGGAATTATTTCTGAAACTAACAGGTTCAAGTTCACTCCTGATCTTTGTCATGGTGTTATTAGTGGTAACTATTTATAGATTTCTGTTTCTGATGTTATTTAATAAGACAATTGGAATGATGATATGCAGAGCTAAACTTTTAAATAAGAAACTGCTGCCTTTATCTCCTGTAGAAAAGCTGGTAAGCATATTCCGAACCCGGTTTTCTCCAATTAAGTATTACAAAGACAAATAAAACGAAAATACCTTCAACATGTTACTTCGTGCAAGTGTAAGTAAGCAACTTTTCAAATTGAAGCCAATGCAATAGATCCTTACTGACAAAGCTTTATCGCATCTGTACCCTTGCTGCACATCTGTATCTTATTTATTTTACCGGCAGCATTATAATATAAAATAAGGGTGCCGTATCCCATTTGAAATGCATCCCAGGCCGCATCTTTTAGTTTAGGGTGCCCCAGTATACCAAAGAGGCTGCTGCGGCTGGCTCCCATCAATGCGGGGGTTATCCTGCCTTTAAATTTTTCTCCTATTTCAATATACTGTCTTCCGGTGTAAAAATTGATGCTCTTATCGGGATAAAAAACACCAGCACAAATGGTGATGGAATCTTTCTCAATTATGCTGCTAAAACAGGGAAACTTGGCTTTTACTTCTACAATGGCCGATTTGGGAACCAATTCATTTACACTGCCGGCCAATACATCTACCGTAAAAGGGGGGCAAACAGGGGTTGCATTTAACTGTGCATTGACCAGGTAAGCGCTAATGCTAAAAGCAAAGGTCAGTAAGCAGGTTTTCATATTCATAGATATTAAATTACTAAGATTAAAAAATAAAGCAGATAATTATAGTGCTGCAAATATCCTGCTAAGTTTTTTGCAAAAAAAATACAATTTAGTTTGTCACAATAATATCCATTACCTGTCTTTTATCGGCGCTTTCCCATCGGTAGCGTACAGTATAGCCTTTGGTTTTATCTGTCTTTAACCGAAAAGGTATCTTAACCGTTGAATTCACATTGCCGCCTTCCATGGAGCCTCCGGTTTTCTTTAAAAGCGTCTCTTTTATTTTTATTTCTTTATAGCTGCTGTCGTACACCCAAAAATAATCTTTGCCCTGCATCATACTGATCACATCGGTGCCGTCAATTTTAGAAATATCCATATTGAGGTAGGCCATTTTTGCATCCGATTTTACTGCCGTATCTACCGAAAAAACAATGTTTTTGGCTTTAACCTCGGTAGTCATAAACATAGAACCCGGCGGCGATTTAAGGGTTTGTACAGCTTTGGTGAGATAGATCATTTCCTTGGGATACGAAATGCTGATTGGATAATCAAGTCTCAACTGCTTTTTCCCTTTCATGTCAAACACCCGTATCTTAACCACCGCTTTTGAATTGGGTTGAATGACTCCTTCGGCAATACCAAACTTTAAACTTACCTGCTTTAATTCTTTGGCAGTAAATCCTTTGGTTTCATTTTGAAATAAAAGGTTGGGAATGGTTCTAAGCACTTCTCCTTTAGAAGATACCAGGGAATACTCTGCCCCTATAAAAACATTTTTTTTCTTATCAGCAACAAAACCGGTGGGTTGCTGAAGGGTTATTTCAATTTCCCTGCTCAGGGGTATACGGTTACCATACACCTGTTCTCCGTTAATTTTAACTGCAATTGTATTTGACCATATGCCCTCATTGTGAAACTGTATACCGGTTAACGGCAACATGCCCTTTTTTTGAGCTATACAAAAAGGTATACATAAAAAATAACCCACTGTTGCAAAGAATAATGGTTTGTACATGGTGATGGTTGTTTTTCTAAAGATAAGGTACATTTTATTAAGATAATTTTACTGCTGGTAAAGTAATTGTTAGCTGCTTTGCCTTTTACAAAACCGGTTAAAGCTATAAAATTGAAAAATCCACTTTATATTGTAGTAAAATTTATCTGCACAAATATGAGAAAGCATTATGGGATGTTGCTGCTGACTTTATTCATCTTTACAACAAAGCAAAAATGCATTGGCCAGATCGTAAATATGGAAAGTCAGCGTTACCAGACCGATACTACCGGCTGGGCAGGTACAGCAGGCGGTAATTTTGCATTATCCAATTACGGGCAAAAAGTATTTGCAGTAAATGCCCATGCACACCTGCAATACAAATCTAAAAAGAGCCTTTACCTGTTTTTGGGTGGTTACGGTTTTTTAAAGGGTGATAAGCAGTCTTTTGTTGACTATGGATTTTTACATTTCCGCTATAACTATAAACTTACTAAAGTAGTGCGGCTGGAGGCTTTTACCCAGGTACAGCAAAACGTGATAACCAAGATACAGTACAGGTACCTGTTTGGAGCAGGGCCCAGGTTCAAAATACTGGGGCTGGAAAAATTACGGATATATGCCGGTACTTTACCGATGTTTGAAATAGAAAAAGAGAAAGATAAACCAAAGCCGGTGTACGACTGGCGTTTAAGCAGTTACCTTTCAATTACATTTGTACCTAACAAACAAACCGAACTTACCACAACCACTTATTACCAGCCTGTATTGTTTGATATTGGCGATTACCGGTTATTAAACCAGAGTTCATTAAAAGTAAAAGCAGGTAAAAAAATAGCGGTAAGTATTAAT
Organism: Ferruginibacter sp.; assembly: GCA_030157685.1. Classification (GTDB taxonomy): domain Bacteria; phylum Bacteroidota; class Bacteroidia; order Chitinophagales; family Chitinophagaceae; genus Ferruginibacter. Next base: position 6,980 of record JAOAUI010000410.1, read on the forward strand.
TGGAATTATCAATACGATGCATCGCCGGCTGCAGGCATTGTTACAGATACTTATAATTTCAGTACTGGTGTTGAAGTGGAATTATAATTTCTGTAACCGTTGTTTTCAATGTTATATAAAATGTTGATAACAGCATGAATGATGTGCATACTAACATTGTAATAACACTGGCTTAATGATTTATTAATATTACCGGGGATAACCTGTGAATCTGTAGCAGCTTTTGTTGTATACATCAATAAACTTCCTTTTAAAAAACATTGTTTTATTTTATTGCAGATGTTTATTTACTTCATATAAAATTTACAGCATGAAGCAGGGCAGAAAGAAATTTTTAAAACAACTGGGTGCCGGTTTATTAGCCGCAGGTTTACCTGCAATACCGCTTGCCGCTAATGCCATTGAAACAGGTATTGATGCAAAAGATTTTTTAGATGAAGGCCTGCCTGATGATGAACGATACTGGAAACGCATTGCCAGAAAATATTACGCAGTTGCTGATGATTATATTAATCTGGAGAATGGTTATTATGGCATTCAACCTAAACCTGTATTGCATGCTTTTCAAAAAAATATAGTTACGGCCAATGAACAGGCTGCCAGGTTTGCCAGGAAAGATTATCCGGGTATTGCCACTAATGTTAAAAAAGAACTGGCTGCATTTCTGGATGTATCCGAAGAAGAGATCATCATCACACGCAATGCAACAGAGGCATTGAATATTGCCATACAGGGTTACCCTTTTAAAAACGGCGATGAAGTGCTGCTGAACCAGCTTGATTATTTCAGCATGATTGAGGCTTTTAAAATGCTGGAGCAAAGAGGGCAACTGAAAGTAAATGCTTTTGATATGCCCCTGCTGCCACAAAGCGATGATGAAATTGTAGAGCAGTACCGCAAGCTGATAACGGAAAAGACAAAAGTTATTTTACTTACGCATGTATCCAATATCAATGGCTTAATAATACCTGTTGCAAAAATTGCTGCCATGGCAAAAGCGAAGGGAATTGATACCATCACCGACTCGGCACATGCATTGGGGCAAATACCATTCAGCCTGCCGCAACTGGGAAGCGATTTCGTTGGCCTTAACCTGCATAAATGGATTGGCAACCCGGTTGGAGCCGGTGTATTGTATATTAAGAAGGAAAGAATAAAAGAGATGAAGCCTTTATTTGGGGATGTAACTGCTACCGAAAATAGCATAAACAAACTGGCACATTTTGGCACCACACCTTTTGCAGTTGTTATGACGATACCTGACAGCCTTGCTTTTCACCGGATAATGGGTATAGAAAAAATATCAAAAAGATTGCACTACCTGAAAACTACCTGGGTTAATGCAGTTAAAGATCATCCGGATGTAGAAGTGGTTACACCTGTAAATTTATCGGCTGCCATTGCATCTTTTCGTATAAAAAACAAAACAGCGGCTGAAGTGGCAGATTATTTATTTAAGGAACATAAAATTTTTACAGTAGCACGGCAGCTGGGTAAACAGGGTTGTGTAAGGGTTACGCCCGGTATTTACAACAGTTTGGATGAGGTACAAAAACTGGCTGATGCAATAAAATTGTTTGCGGGCCAATAAACTCAACCCAATCCCCTGCCACCGGTAACAAAGCTGTACACTTTTGGCAATAATCTGCGGAGCAAAGCACCAAAAATTACAGCACCGGCAATTAAACACAAAGGCAGTACAATAAAAGTAACCATACGGTATGCATACCAATTACTGAACTGCATAAAAATAGCCTTGGTTGCATACACCACAAGCGGGGCATGCAATACATAGATCATAAATGAAAAAGCCGATAGCCAGGCAAACCATTTTTTATTCATAAAATATTTCACCAGCGCATTGCAACCATACCAGGCGCATATCAACCCACTTAATATAACCAGTTTGTGCAACAATAACAATACAGGTTCGATACCATTAAACGGCACCCGAAAAGCAAGCCATGTTTTGCCAATGGAAAGGATTATAAAAACAAGAAACCAGTTTTTTGGCTGCAGCCATTTGTTGGGCGTATCAATATTAAAATTTGTTTTCTGCATCCATATGCCTAAAGAAAAAAACAGCAGCCCCTCACCTTCTATCAACACAAAACCTGCAGTGGCAAGCCACAGCAAAGTAACAATGGAAAAGAAAATCCATTTGCCAATGCGGTGCATTACACACCAGCGCAGTAAAGGATATGCCAGGTTGTAAATAAGCAATACCCTGATGAACCATAGCTGATAGGAAACCGGGAAAAATATCCAACGTGCCAACACTTCGTACCAATGATATTGATGTAACAGGATCCTTGTTTCATCCAGCTGCATCATGTGCGTTTCTGCAATCACATTGCGGCTGTAAGGAAAAAGTTCCAGCACAAACGTAAGCAACAAACCCACGGCACTCCAGATAAGATAAGGGTATAATAAAGTTTTTACCCTTTTTCCGGCTCTTTGTTTGTAAGGTTTATGATCGCTCATGGCAAACAAATAACCCGATATGATGAACAGCATGGGAATACGAAAACGGAATATGCCATTGGCCAGCCAGTATTCTGTAAAACCGGTAACAGTCATTGGTTCGCCGGGTGTGGTCCAGGGTTGCAAATAACTTTGGTTTAAATTATACGCATGTACAAATACCAATAAAAACATGGATACAAAAGCCCAGAACCTGAATTTTTGAGAATTAAATACTGATAACATTTACAGTGCCAATTTTAATACAATGATAAATACAAATCTTCAACCTTACCACACAAAAATTTGTTTAAAAGCAAATGAAGCAACGCTTAAAAATTGCTTCATAAAGATTAACCGTATTGCTTATATTTGATATTATATTTTCAAACCCAAAAAAAACATTTTATGAGCAATTTAAATTTCCCAAGCCCCGGCATTCCCGAATCAGAAGGTGTTGATTACACCACCAATTACCGCACTTACATTTCCGGTATTGATCCTGACCCCAATTACATCAAGGCCTTTAACATTCCAATGGCGGATATTGTATCACTGTCAGACTTTACCAAATGCACATCTGTAAGGGCTTATCTCGGCATGTCAATTCCGGGAGATATCACTTCTCTTAAGTTGGTAATGGTACCGGTTGATGATAATAATATGGATGTTTTAAGTATTCCGGGACCAGATGGTTCTTCACAAAGTAGTATTTATGATCTGACAACGCCGTGCCC